>DALZRX010000440.1:0-3831 GCA_032015805.1 Achromobacter sp. | reverse complement strand
GCCGCCTAGGCAAGTCCGGAGCGAAGGCTCCGGACCGCAATCGTAGCCCCGCGCCCCAAGGCCGCCGCCGCGCCGTGCGCCAAAAGAACTCACCCGCCCCGCAACAACAACCAACAAAAAAACCGCAAAATCTGCAAACACCCAAAAGCTACATTGCCCCTATCAAGGAGCAAGCATTGAAGCCCGCAACGCGATCCCTCTACGCCCACCGCCTAGACCCCGTCCTACGCTGGCTAGCCGCCAACCCGGACGCACCCCCCGACCTGCACCGCCTGGCCGACCTGGCCTGCCTCTCCCCATACCACTTCCATCGCGTCTACCGCGCCATGATGGGAGAAACCGTCAACGCCACCGTCCAGCGCATCCGCATGCATCGCGCGGCTGCCGCGCTCGCCGGCACGGAGACCCCGCTGAGAGACATCGCCCAACGCGCCGGCTACGACTCCGACGCCGCCTTCAACCGCGCGTTCGGCGCCACGTTCGGCCTCCCGCCAGGCAGATATCGCGCCGCCCGCTCAACGTCATCACCCCCCCAGGAGCCCGCCATGTACCCCGTCACCATCGAGAACTTCCCCGGAACCACCCTGGCCGTCCTGCACCACCGCGTCAGCTACCAGGATATTGGCCCCGTCTTCTCAAGAGCCTTCATGCTCGCCATCGGCCGAGGCATCGCCACCCCCGACACCACCGGCTTCGGCATCTACTTCGACGACCCCGAGCAAGTCCCGGAAAGCCAGTTGCGATCCCTTGCCGGCATGCCCGTCGCCCCCGACGCCGACATCGGCCAGGAACTCGAGCGCTTCGAGATCCCCGCCGGCCGCTGCGCCATCCTCACCTACACCGGCCCTTACAACGAAATGCGCAAACCCTACGACTGGCTCTTCGCCGAGTGGCTTCCGACCAGCGGCATGGCCCCGGCCGACTTCCCCATGTTCGAGCAATACCTCAACGACCCGCGCACCACCCCGCCCGCCGAGCTGCAAACCCGCATCTGCCTGCCCCTCAAGTAACGCGCCGCAACTACCCCAGCACGCCGGCCAGATACTGCCGCAGCCAGGCGTGCGCGGGATCGTCTTGATAGCGCTCGTGCCAATACAACGACACCGCGATCGGCGGCAGCGTCAACGGCACCTTCTGCGTCACGATGCGCGCGCTGCCCGACATCGCCTTGGCAATGCTGACGGGCATCGTCGCGATCAGATCCGACCCCTCGACGATGAACGGACACACCAGATAGCTCGACAGCGTCGCCACGATCTTGCGGCTGCGGTTCTGCCCCATCAGGATGCGGTCGATTGCCGTGCTGAAGTACCGCGTGTGCGCCGCCAGATCCAGATGGCCATAACTGAGATAGGCGTCTAGGTTCCAGCGCTTGCGCAGGCACGGATGTCCCTCGCGCACGATGCACACCGCCGGCTCCTGATACAGGAAGCGCGTGCGCAAGTCCGGCGCCGGATCCGGAAAATACCCCGCGATCAATTCCACGTGATTCGTGTCCAGCATGCTTAGCCCATGCTGCGGCCGCGCCGGCAGGATCTGCAATTGGAAATGCGGCGCGTCCACCGCCAGGCGTGGAATCAGTTTTGGCAGCAGCGTGTACTGCACATAATCGGTGGCGTAGAGCGACAGCGTGCGCGACGAATGCGCCGGATCGAATGCTTCCCGCGTGCGCGTTGCGCGATGCCAGCCTTCGAGCAGCGGCTTGAAATTCTGGTGCAGCTCCAACGCGCGTAGCGTCGGCTGCCAGGTTCCGCTCTCGCGCACCAGCAGCGGATCGCCGAACAACTGGCGTAGCCGGTTCATCGCCGCGCTCATGGCAGGCTGGCTGATGTTCATCGCCTCGGCCGCGCGCGACACGTTGCGGGCTGCCATCAGCGCATCGAAATGCACAAGCAGGTTCAGGTCCGGGTTCTTCATCGCCGCGCGTCCATAAATGGCATCTATACCAATATAAACCTGTAGGACTGCTGCCATATCCGCGCGGGGCATAGCATGAACTCGTTGTTGCAGCGAACCAAGGCCGGGCTCGCATGATCCGGCCATAAGGAAGTTCTATCAACAAGGGGAAATCAAGCCATGAAAACAGGGCTACTACGCAGTTGCTGTCGCATTGCCGCCGGTATCGCGCTTTTTGCGGCGGCCGGGTCCGCCAGCGCCGCCTGGCCGGACAAGGTCATTCGCATCGTCGTGCCGTTCGCGGCCGGCGGTTCCACCGACCTGGTGGCGCGCAAGATTGCCGAAGGACTGGGCCAGCGCCTGGGCGCCAATGTCATCGTTGAAAACCGCCCCGGCGCGGGCGGCACCGTCGGCACCGAGTACGTCGCGCGCCAACCCGCCGACGGCTACACCATCCTGATGGGCTCGGTCAGCACGCACGGCAGCGCGCCCTGCGTCTATTCCAAGTTGCCGTATGACGCGGTCAAGGACTTCACGCCGCTGACGGTGGTGGCCACCATCCCCAACGTCATGTCCGTGAACCAATCGGTCCCCGCGAACAACCTGCAGGAATTCGTGGCGCTGCTGAAGAAGGAGCCCGAAAAGTATTCCTTCGCCTCCAACGGACAGGGCACGTCCAACCACCTGGCGGCCGAACTCTTCAAGACCACCGCCGGCGTTTCGATGGTGCATGTGCCTTACCGCGGCTCCGGTCCCGCGCTGATCGACCTGGTCGGCGGTCAGGTCAACATGATGATGGATGTGGTGATGACCTCGTACCCCTACATCAAGGACGGCAAGATCAAGGCGCTGGCCGTCACGTCGCCGCAGCGCTCGCCCATGTTGCCCGACGTGCCCACCGTCGCCGAATCCGGCTACCCCGGCTACGAAGCCATGGTGTGGTTCGGCATGCTGGCCCCCGCCAACATGCCCGAGCCGCTGCGCACCAAGCTTACCGATGGCCTTGTGCAGACCTTGCACGCGCCCGCCATGAAGACCTACCTGGAGCAACAGGGCGCGCAGGTGTCCGATGTTGCCGGACCCGCGTTCGGCACGATGATCAAGGACGAAATCAACAAGTGGTGCCAGGTCGTGAAGAAGGCCGGCATCCGTCTGGACTGAGGAACGAACGATATGTATCGCATAGGGATAGACGTCGGAGGCACGTTTACCGATTTCACGATGATCGACGAGGACGCCGGCGTGGTGCACTTTCACAAGGTGCCTTCCACGCCGCACGATCCCTCCGAGGCCATTGCCACGGGCATCGGCCAGATGCTCGCGGATCATGGTGTCGCGCCCTCGCAGGTCTCGCACGTCGGCCACGGCACCACGGTTGCAACCAACCTCATCATTGAACGCAAGGGCGCGCGCGTCGGCCTGATCACCACGCGCGGCTTTCGCGACGTGCTGGAGATCGGCCGCCAGACGCGGCCGCACCTGTACGACTACAGCGTGGGCAAGCCGCCCGTGGCGGTTCCGCGCGAGTTTCGCGCCGAAGTCGGCGAGCGCGTGAATGCGGCCGGCGAGGTGCTGACGGCGCTGGACGAAACAGAGGTGCGCGACGCGGCGCGGCGCTTTGCACAGGCCGGCATCGAGGCCGTGACGATCTGCTTCCTGCATGCCTACCGCAACCCCGCCCACGAGCGCCGGGCGGCGCAGATCGTTGCCGAGGAAATGCCGGACGCCTACATCAGCCAGTCCTCCGAGGTGCTGCCCGAGTTCCGGGAATACGAGCGCCTGTCCACCACCGTGCTCAACGCCGCGGTCGGACCCAAGATGGCCCGCTACCTGGAACGCTTCTTGAAGCGCGTTCTCGACCTGGACATCGGTCATGAACCCCACACCATCCATTCCAACGGCGGCCTGATGTCGATCGCCACGGTGCGCCAGTAT
>DALZRX010000439.1:0-3848 GCA_032015805.1 Achromobacter sp. | reverse complement strand
GCCAGCGCGGGCGAACGCTTGGCGCCGGTGGTGGCCAGTGCGCGCAGCTTGCCGCCCTGCACCTGCGGCGCGGCCAGGGCCGTCGTCACGAAGGCCGCCTGCACGCCGCCGGACACCAGACCCGAGACCGCATCGCCGGTCGAGCGGTAATGGATCACCTCGATCTTCAGGCCCGCCTCGCGCGCAAAGAGTTCGGCGCCGAAGTGGCCGGGCGTGCCCGCACCGAAGGTGGCGAAGTTCAGGCGGTCCGGCGCCTTTTTCGCGGCATCGATGAACGCCGGCAAATCCTTGTATGGCGAAGTGGCCGGCACCACCAGCACGAAGTCGGCGCGCACCACTTCGGATATCGGCGCGAAGTCGCGCGGCGGATCGTAATTGAGGTTGCGGTAGGTGGCGGGCGAAATGCTGATGGAGCCGACCTCGCCCAGCAGCAGCGTCTGGCCGTCCGCCGGACTGCGCGCAACGGCCTGCGCGGCAATCTGCCCGCCCGCGCCGACCTTGTTCTCGACCACCACGCTTTCGCCCAGCAGGGGACCCATGTGCTGCGATAGGGTACGGGCCACGATGTCCGGCCCCGTGCCGGGCGGAAAGCCCACGTTCAGGCGCACGGGCCCGTTGGGAAACTGAGCGGCCGCCGCAAGCGGCAGGCACAGCAGGAAGCCGCCCAGCAGGCGGCGCAGCATCGTTTGCATGGTTGTCTCCTGGTTTTTGTCATGCCGCGGCACATGCCGCGGGTTCAGCAAATGCGATAGAACCGCAGCTCGACACGATCGGGATAGCGCGCGCCCGTGCCGACAAAAAGGCTTTCGTTCATCCAGCCCAGCGCGGGCGAGGACGTCTCAAAACGGGGATAGCTGCGAAAGTAGATGCGCGCCGGGTCGACGGCTTCGCCGCGTGCCAGCCGCGCAATGTCCTCGGCGCTGCCTGTGCGGATGCCGGTGTTCTCGACATACACGCGTTCGCCCGTGGGCGTCTCGATCACGTAACGCGCGTGGATATCCGTGAACGTGGCCGAGCGGATGATCTGGAAGTCCGCGCCGCCCGGCAGCACCTTGCCGGAAAGACGCGGGCCTTCGACCGTGCCACCCGTGATGGGGATCACCCGGCGGCGGCCCTGCGGGGTATCGCCCACTTCCTGCGGCGCGCCCACGTCGACCACGACGGTGGCCACGTGTTCCAGCCGGGGCGCCTGAGGGTCGTTGATGATGTCGGCGCCGCTCATGGCTTCTCTCCGCGGGCAAGGCGCAGCGCGGCCGGGTCGAAGCCCGCAAGCTGCTTGTAGCGCAGCGACACCGCCGCCAGCTCCTCGCCCGATATCACGTCGTTGATGTCCGCAAATCCCGCGGGCGCGCGCTCTTCGGCCATCTGCATCACCTGCTCGGGGCCGTTCAGGCGGTTGCGCAGCACGATGCCAGCGGTGCGCGGCAGGCGCTCGGCCTCGTACTCCAGCAGCGCGATCTCGGGCGAGCGCGTCTTGCCACGCACGGCCTGATCCAGCCAGTCGGCCAGGCAGCGCGCGTCCAGGATCGCCTGGGCCGATCCGTTGGAACCGATGGGGTACATCGGATGCGCGGCATCACCCAGCAGCGTGAAGCGCCCGCGCGTCCAGCGCGGCAAGGGATCGCGGTCAACCAGCGGAAATTCGTAGATCGCCTGCGCGCCGTCGATGATGGCGGGGATGTCGATCCAGTCCCAGCGCCAGTCGGCGAACCGGTCCGCGAAGACGGACTTGTCGACCTTGCGGTTCCAGTCGGTGGCCGGCAGTTCCGCACCGGGAACGGACAGCTCGGCGATCCAGTTGATCAGCGAGCGGCCTTGCCGGCGCAACGGTTCCGAGATCGGATAGCAAACGAACTTCTGGTCCTGGTGCCCCGCCATGAACATGCTGCGCCCGTCCAGATACGGCGGCGCCTCGGTCACGGCACGCCACAGCATGCGGCCGGAAAAACGGGGATCGTCTCCGACGGGATGAAGCTGGCGGCGCAGCGCGGAATGGATGCCGTCGGCGCCGACCAGGATGTCGCCCTGCACCGTCTGCAGCGCGCCGTCCGCGCGGCGGCGGAACTGCGCATGCACGCCGCCGGCGTCCTGGCTGGCCGACTCCAGCACCATGCCCGGGACGATGGCATCCGGCCCAAGCCGCTCGCGAACGGTCTGTGCAAGCAACATCTGGAATTCGCCGCGATGCACCGAAAACTGCGGCAACGGATAGCCGGCCTCGCGTCCGCGCGGCTCGCGCCAGATGGGCTGCCCCAGCTTGTTGTAGTAATGAAGCTGCGAGGTCTCGATGGCGCGTTCGGCCAATTCCGGCATCAGGCCAAGCTGCTCGATCTCGCTGACGGCGTGGGGCAGCAGGTTGATGCCGACGCCCAAGGGCCGCAGTTCCTGCGCGCTTTCATGGATGCGGCAATCGATGCCGCGCCGATGCAGCATCAGCGCGAGGGTCAGCCCGCCGATCCCGGCGCCCGCAATGACGATTTGCATGTCTACTCCTGGTCTTATTTGTTATGCAACATAACAAAATCGGGTTGCTTTCCGCACGAGGGATTTCCCGCAATCCGGTGGCGCGGCGACAATGCCTGGATTAGTGTTGAGGCCCCCGATCCGCGATCCGCCCCCCAATGTCCAGAGCTTCCGTCCAACGTCCGCGCCGCCCCGCTGCCCGCGGCGAACATTTCGATCCTCACGTGCCCGGCATTCGGTACGGCGCACTGGACGACCTGGTCGGCTACGCCATCCGGCGCGCGCAGATCCTGATCTACGAAGACTTCCTTGGTGCGCTGGCGCCGTGGGACATCACACCGCAGCGCTACTCGGCACTGACGCTCATCGCCGCCAACGCAAACCTCAAGCTTACGGACCTGGCCCGCCTCCTGGGCATCGCCCGTTCGGGCGCGGTGCAGATCGTGAACCAGTTGCAGGACCTGGGCTACGTGGAGCGTCAGGAGGCCGAGCGCGACAGGCGCGCGTATGCCCTGGCCATGACGGAGGCCGGGCACACTGCCCTGGCCGCCATTACCGAGGCCGTGCAGGCACATGACGCGCGCATCAGCGCCAAGCTTGGCGCGGCCGAACGGCGCAAGCTGATCGGGCTGCTGGGCAAGCTGGGCTAGCGCGCGCCGCCCTCATCAGGGCATTCCCCTATTACGGCAGTCACGTCAAAAAACTATCGTATTCGAGAATTATCAAATAAGAGAATTCTCGCTTCCGACAAAATGACTGCTGAAACCCTATACGAATTTGCCGTGGTCGGCGCCGGGATCGCCGGCGCATCCGTGGCCTACCGCCTGAGCGCCACGGCGTCCGTGGCAGTGCTGGAACGCGAGTCCCAACCCGGTTATCACTCCACCGGCCGTTCCGCGGCCATGTTCATGGAGACCTACGGCACCACGCAGATCAAGGCGCTCACGCGCGCCAGCCGCGCCTTTTACGAGCACCCGCCGGAAGGCTTCTGCGAGCATCCGCTGCTGAGCCCGCGCGGCGTGCTGTACATCGCCACGCCGGAACAGAAGGATCTGCTGCAGGAGGTCTTTGAAGACTTCCACCGCCAGTCGCCCAACGTGACCCTGATCGACGCCGGGCAAGCGGTGGCACGCGTGCCCTGCCTGCGTGAAGACCAGATCGTCGGCGCGATCGAGGAGCCGGACGCGCGCGACATCGATGTGCACGCGCTGCATCAGGGCTTTCTGCGCGGCATGAGCCGTCAGGGCGCGGTGCTGCACAACAACGCCGAACTGGTCGGCGCTGAGCGCGAGAACGACGTCTGGACGCTGACACTGGCCGATGGGCGCCGCATCCGGGCGCGCGCCGTCGTCAACGCCGCCGGCGCGTGGGCCGACCACACCGCG
>DALZRX010000438.1:0-3860 GCA_032015805.1 Achromobacter sp. | reverse complement strand
CCGCGCTGCGGCGCCGCCGCACAGCGTCAGGATCTTCACATTGGGAATCAGGCGCGCCAAACGCCGAAGCTCTTGCGCGACCTGGTCGGCCAGTTCGCGCGTGGGGCAGACCACCAGTCCTTGCGGAACCAGGCGGTTCACGTCCAGGTTCTGGAGCACGCCCAGCCCGAATGCGGCAGTCTTGCCGCTGCCGGTCTTGGCCTGGGCGATCACGTCGCGCCGCTCAAGGATCAGCGGCAGGGCCTGGGCCTGGATCGGCGTCATCTGTTCGAAACCCAAGGTTTTCAGGTTGTCGAGCAGCGGCGGCAGGAGGGGAAGGGTGGAGAAGGCGGTGTCGGTCACGGTGGGCGGATCCCGCGAGGGATCGGAGAAAGGCTGAGTTGGGCCATAGTTTAAAGCCTGAGTCGGTATGATCTGCGAACGGGTAGGGCCGGCTGCGGGGCGGGCCCCTCCCGATAATCACAGGCAACTGACGTCAGGGTGGATCATGTTCGACAAGTTGAAGGCGCTATCGGAAGGCGCAGCCGTCAAGGCGCGCGCGCTCACCAGCCGCACGGCGGGGGCGCTCGAAAGTTCAAAAGCCCAGTTGGGCGACGCCGCGGCCAGCGCGCGGGCCAAGGGCCGCGAGCTCGCGGGCGTCACTGCGGAAAGGGGCCGTGAGTTGGCTGGCGCGACCGCGGAAAAAGGTCGTGAGCTTGCTGGCGCCACCGCGGAAAAGGGCAGCGCGCTCGTCGAGCAGCATTGGCAGACAATCGAGCGCGTGACCGTCGATGGCTTGCTCAGCGTCTCGGCCGAAAAACTCAAGGATGAGGCGATGGTCAAGGACGTGCTGGAGCGCGCGTACGAGGCGCTGCCGACGGTGGTCCGGCTCGTCCTGCCGCGGGACCGGTACCTGGAGATCGTCATCCAGAGAAAGCAGCCCCTGCTCGCCAAGATCGAAGGGGCCAGAAACCGCCGGCAGGAGCGGGCGCAATCCGGCGCATCCAGGAAAGACCAGGGCGGCTGAATTGCCCGGCTAAGCAGACGCCTCATATGTCCCCGCCAGCGCGCGGGCCGCTTCCTGCATCCGCGGCAGCCATGCGCGTGCGCCGTCGATCGACAACCGGGCCACCGGCGCATGCAGCGCGACCGCCGCAATGGCGCGGGATCCATGCAGGATGGGCACCGCCATGCAGACGATGCCCAGCAGGAATTCTTCCCGGTCAAAGCTGGCGCCTTCCTTCTTGATCACCTGCAGCTCTTCTTCCAGGGACGCTACGTCGCACAGCGTGTTCGGCGTATAGCGCGGCAATTGGGCGGCCGCCAGCATGCGCTGCCGGGTTTCGCGGCGCATGTAGGCCAGAAACAGCTTGCCGCTTGCGGAACAGTGCAGGGGCACGCGTGAGCCGGACTGCAGGTTGACGCGCAGCGGCCAGGCGGTTTCCACGCGGTCCAGGTAGATGACCTCGTCGCCGTCCAGCATGGTGCAGTTGCAGGTTTCGCCGATTTCGTCGACCAGGCTGTCCAGGATGCGGTGGCGTTCACCCCGCAGCGGTGAATTGAGCAGGGTGTCGCGGGCCAGCGCTCCAAGACGCGGACCGCTGACATAGCTTTTGCCGGCGGGCTCGCGCAGCAACATGCCGGCGTCGACCAGGCGCGACAGGATGCGCAGCACGGAGGGTTTGGGCAGGCCGGTGGCCTCGGTCAGGTCGGCCAGCGAGACGGGCTGGGCCGAGCGCGCCACCTGTTCCAGCAAGGTCAGCGCGCGCAGGGCGGCGGAGGATTCGTCTTTCATCTTTCAATAATTGAGATTTCCGCGATCGGCTGCTCATCCTCGCACAGAAATTGCAGAAAATGAAACGCAGAGGGGTGGGAAGCGGCGCAGTTCTGGCGCAGTATCGGATCACACCGGCCAATCAGCAATCGGACAAGCGCCGGCTCGCCAGGAGAGAGACCATGAGCAGCAAGCAACACATGACCCCCAGCGAAGCGTTTGTCGAGACGCTGGTCGCGCAGGGCGTCAAGGATGTTTTCGGCATCGTCGGTTCGGCCTTCATGGATGCGCTGGACCTGTTTCCCGCGGCCGGCATTCGTTTCGTGCCGACGGTGCACGAACAGGGCGCGGCGCACATGGCCGACGGCTATTCCCGCGTGACCGGCCGGCACGGCGTGTGCATTGCACAAAACGGCCCCGGCATCACCAACTTCGTGACGGGCGTGGCGGCGGCTTATTGGGCCCACAGCCCGGTGGTCGCGATCACGCCGGAGACCGGCACGGCGGGCATGGGGCTGGGCGGCTTCCAGGAGACCGAGCAGTTGCCGATCTTCTCGCGCATCACCAAATACCAGGCGCACGTAAATCGCCCGGACCGCATGGCGGAATTCACGGCGAAGGCGTTCGACAATGCCATGGCGGAACGTGGGCCGTCGCAGTTGAACATTCCGCGCGACTACTTCTACGGCGAGATCGACGTGGCCATTCCGGAGCCCCGCCGCATCCGCCGAGGTCCCGGCTCGGAAGAGGACCTGGAGGCGGCTGCGCGCATGCTGGCCGAGGCGAAGTTCCCGGTCATCGTGGCGGGCGGCGGCGTGCTGTTCTCGGACGGGCAGGCCGAATGCGTGGCGCTGGCAGAACTGCTGGGCGCGCCGGTCGTAACCAGCTATCTGCACAACGACGCCTTCCCGGCGAGCCACCCGCTCTGGTGCGGCCCGTTGGGATACCAGGGCGCGAAGGCCGGCATGAAGCTGCTGTCGCAGGCGGACGTGGTGCTGGCGTTGGGCACGCGGCTTGGACCCTTCGGCACCTTGCCGCAGCACGGCCTGGAGTACTGGCCGCAGAACGCCCGAATCATCCAGGTCGACGCCGACCATCGCATGCTGGGTCTGGTGCGCCCGGTGTCGGTGGGCATTTGCGGCGACGCCAAGCCGGCCGCCGCTGCGTTGACTTCCAGGCTGCAAGGCCGCGACGTGGCCTGCGCCCGGACCCGGGACCAGCGCGCCAGCGAGATCGCCGCGCAGAAGGCCGAGTGGGAACAGGAACTGGATAGCTGGTCGCATGAACGCGACGACTGGAGCCTGGACATCATCGAACAGGGCGGCGGCCGCATGCACCCGCGCCGCATGTTGCGCGAACTGGAACGCGCCATGCCCAAGCACGTGATGGTGTCGACCGACATCGGCAACATCTGCTCGGTCTCCAACAGCTACCTGCGCTTTGACGAGCCGAATTCCATGCTGGCCGCCATGAGCTTCGGAAACTGCGGCTATGCGCTGCCGGCGCTGATCGGCGCCAAGCTCGGCAGGCCCGACCGCCCGGCGGTGGCCTACGTGGGCGACGGCGCCTGGTGCATGAGCTTCCAGGAACTGCTGACCTGCGTGCGCGAACAGATCCCGGTGACGGCGGTGGTGTTTCACAACGGGCAGTGGGGCGCCGAGAAAAAGAACCAGGTGGACTTCTATGGCCGGCGCTTTGTCGGCAGCAACCTGCGCAATCCCAATTTTTCGGAGCTGGCGCGCGCCATGGGCGCAGAGGGAATCCGCGTGGAACACGCCGATCAGGTCGGCGCCGCGTTGCAGGCCGCCTGCCAGGCGCAGCTTGAGGGCAAGACCACCGTGCTGGAAATGATGGTCAGCCAGGAACTGGGCGACCCGTTCCGACGCGATGCGCTCAAGCAGCCGGTGCGCTTCCTGGATAAGTACCGCAAGTACGTGAACCAGCCGTTCCAGTCCGGCGAGGTGCCGCTGTCGATCGAGCCGGCCGGACGCTGACCGGACCGTGCGGCACGGTCCGGGGCGTGCCGTCACGCCTCGGTCCGTGCCGGTCATTCACAGGGCCGCCGCTTGCGCGGCCGCGGCAGGAGCGAAGACATGGCATTCGACCG
>DALZRX010000437.1:0-3879 GCA_032015805.1 Achromobacter sp. | reverse complement strand
CGCGCCCATCGGCGCGCGCCAGCCGTCAGATTTCGCAGGTCATTGCATGGCCCAAACCGGCTCACGGCCGGACCTGGACACATGATGCGCCCTTAGCGTCGATTGCCCGCCACGAAGATCCAGCCGAGCACGGCGCCAACCAGGGCCGCCACGCCGACCGACTTCCACGCGTGCTCGTGCACGTATTCGTCCGCATAAGCGCTGGCCCGGCGGGCGCGTTCGCGCGCGGCGCCTTCCCAAACCCCGGCGGACTCGCGAGCATCCGCAAGCTGGCGCTTCAGACGCGCACGCGCCGTTTCAATTTCGGAGCCGGTGTACGAGGCCGTCGAACGCAAAAGGTCTTCGGTCCCGGCGAGCAGCTCGTGCAAGCTGTCATTCACGCGTTCACGATGCAAGGCCATTTCAGCGCGCTTGTGCTTTCGATTCATGGTAGCTCCTATATTTTTTGGGCCGTCCCGGCATCCGCATGCATCGCCTGATGCAACGCAGCATCGCCGTGGACTGCGGACACATCGTTCCGCATGGCCGAGGCCCTATTGTGGACAGCATCGGCCGCAACTGCCCGTGCTTTCGCAACCAGCCGTAAACCGATATTTCAGCGGACCGAAACTTGCTGATGGTAGCGTCTGGCGTGCGCGCATGAGCGACATGACACCTTGTCGCGTCCGGCCAGATGCGTTTTCGATTTCGTAAAAGTCCATTGCATTCAGAGGCTTGGCGCTTGACACGCAAACCCCCTCCGCCGCCACAATAAGTCTTCTCAATGCGCTTCAACCGCCCCAAAAAGGAACTGAACGCATGGTTTCTCCCTCCGCACTCCTTGCCGCCGTGTCTCCCGAGTTCGTCGCGCAAGAACCGCAGCATCACAGCGCCGAGCAGGTCGAATTGCGCGACGGGCTATTGGACAGCCCTGCCCACATCGATCCCAAATTCCTGTACGACGCGCTTGGCTCATCGCTCTTCACTGCGATCACGCAGTTGCCGGAGTACTACCCGACGCGTTGCGAGGACGAGATCTTCAGGCGCCACGGCGCGGATATCGCCCGGCACGTTGGACCGGTGCAGGCGATGATCGACCTCGGCGCGGGAGACTGCGTGAAAGCCGAGCGGCTCTTCGCCAGCCTGCGGCCCAGCCACTACGTGCCGGTCGACATCTCCGCCGACTATCTGCAGGCCGCCGTGCGCCGGCTCAAGCTCTCGTATCCCGATCTGCGCATCACGGCGGTGGGACAGGACTTTTCGCACGAACTCGCGTTGCCCGCCGACGTCCCTGCGCCGCAGCGGCTCTTCTTCTATCCCGGTTCCAGCATTGGTAACCTGGGCCCCGACGACGCTTACGCGATGCTGCGACGGATTCGCGAAGCGTGTCCCGGCGGCGGGCTGCTGGTCGGCGTTGACCGGGTCAAGCCCAGGAGCGTGCTCGAACCTGCCTATGACGACGCGCTGCACCTGACGGCGGCGTTCAACCTCAATCTGCTGCGCCACGTGAATACGGTGCTCCAGAGCGATTTCAATGTGGATGACTGGCGGCACGTGGCCATCTTCAACAGCGAGCGTTCGCGGGTCGAAATGCATCTGGAGGCACAGCACGCACTGCGTGTCACCTGGCCCGGCGGCCACCGCGAGTTCAAGCGCGGCGAACGCATCCATACCGAGAACTCCTACAAGTTCACACCGCAGGCGTTCAGCGACCTGCTCCACAGCGCGGGCTTTCGCGATGTCGCGCACTGGTCGGATGCCCGCGACTGGTTTTCTGTTTTCAGCGCCCGCGCCTGACGCGGGTCCACCCACGACGCTTCTGGAGGATCGCCATGGACCCCGCATGTCTGCTGACTCATCCCGCCATCGGACCCTACGCCAGCGGACAGGCTGGACAACACGACCGGTACGACGCCGTGCGCTCGACCACCGCAGCCCTGGCCGCGCCACTCAGTCCGGAGGACTGCCAGGTGCAATCCATGCCCGACTGCAGCCCCGTCAAATGGCATCTGGCGCACACCACCTGGTTCTTTGAAACGTTCCTGCTGGCACGCTTCGATGCCTCCAGACCGCCGTTTCATCCGCAGTACCGGATGCTTTTCAATTCCTATTACAACGCCGTCGGCGCCAAGCATCCGCGGCCGCAGCGCGGGCTGCTGTCCCGCCCGCCTCTTGCCGAGGTGCTGCGGTACCGTCAACACGTAGACGATGCGATGCATGCGCTGATTTCGCGCCTGGGCGGCAATGATCCGGAATTCGACGCGCTGCTCGAACTTGGTCTCAATCACGAGCAGCAGCACCAGGAATTGATCATCACCGATCTCAAGCACATGCTTTCGGCCAATCCTCTCAAGCCAGCCTACGTGGCGCCAGGCCAACCGGCGCCCCCACCCGCCACGGCCCCGGGTTGGACCCGGCATGAAGGCGGTGTCACGCGCATCGGCCACGATGGACGCGGGTTCGCCTTCGACAATGAAGGCCCGGCTCATGATGTGTTGCTGACGCCCTTCCAGCTATCCGACCGGCTCGTGACCCAGGGCGAATACCTGGACTTCATGCGGGATGGCGGGTACGAGCGGCCGGAGCTGTGGCTATCGCTGGGTTGGGACATGGTTTGCGCGCAAGGCTGGCGCGCGCCGCTGTATTGGGAAGATGCGAACGGCGAGTGGCGCGTCTTCACGCTGCGCGGCTTGCAGGACGTGGAACCGCATGCGCCCGTGACCCACGTCAGCTATTTCGAAGCCGACGCCTTTGCCCGCTGGGCCGGCGCACGCCTGCCGCGCGAAGCCGAATGGGAACACGCCGCGCGCCAATTGTCCGACGACACCTATTCGGCCCGCGCCAACATGCTGGAGAACGGGCACCTGGACACGCGCCCCGCGCCCATGCGCAACGGACAGGGTGGCCCCGTCCAGCTCTTCGGCGATGCGTGGGAATGGACGACCAGCGCTTATGACGCCTACCCGGGCTTTCGGCCCAGCGCCGGCGCCGTCGGCGAATACAACGGCAAGTTCATGTGCAACCAATACGTGCTGCGCGGCGGCTCCTGCGCGACGCCCCGCGACCACATCCGGCCGAGCTACCGAAATTTCTTCCCTCCCGAGGCGCGCTGGCAGTTTTCCGGCATCCGGCTGGCTCGCGACAATTGATTGGCCGGGCGATTCCACGCCGGGCGGGCCAGACACGCTGGCGGCCGGGGCGTGAAATATTCGGCCCCGGCACACTTGCACTTCAAAAAAATTTCGTGCTAGAATTTCGTTCTTCGTTGATCAGCACTTGCCGCGCAAACTGATCAAAGCGAAAGGATGGCGCATTAGCTCAGCCGGTTAGAGCGACGGAATCATAATCCGCAGGTCCCCTGTTCGAATCAGGGATGCGCCACCAAGAATTCAAAAGGCCCGCACACTGTGCGGGCCTTTTCCATTTGCGGCGCAGCCCGTTTGTACAGGCTGAGCCGGTTTGAGCCGATCAGGTCCGATACACCGTGTCCCGGCGGCGGCCACCCCAGGTTGCCGCGAGGCTGGCCACGAACGCGCCGACCAGCATCGAGGCAAAGCCCCACAGCGCAAACGCCGCGGCAGCCTTGCGGGCCGTGTCGGCGGCCTCCTTGGCCTTCTGCTTGGCGTCCTCTGCCGCCTTCTTGGCATTGTTGATCGCCTCATCGACGCGGCGTTGCGCCACGGCGGGTTCGACGCCCGCCTGCGCGGCCACCACCTTCGCCACGTAATCGCGGTCCGCGGGCGTCATCTCGCCACGCGTGATGCTCATGGCAACGATTCGGCCCACTTCGGCGCGCGCCGCATCGGGATCGGTGTTGGCTTCAGGACGTTCCGAGCGCATCAGGGTGTCAGTGAAATAGTCGGCGGCGCGGTCCATGCCGCCGCCACCACTCGCACCCGC
>DALZRX010000436.1:0-3884 GCA_032015805.1 Achromobacter sp. | reverse complement strand
CGCGCGCACTCGCCCGCTGGGGCTGCGCGCGTCAGGTCCGCCGGACGCAACCGCCGGCCATGTGCTTGCCGCGGGCGCCGTGCAGGCGACTCAGCAGATCGAATATTCGGCACAACCGCCGGCGGTGGGCGATCACGTCCGGCGCGTCATTACCGTACAGGCGCAGGGCGCGCAGGCCATGCTGATACCTCCGCCCGATGTTGCGGCGGTGCCCGGCCTCAAGTCCTATGCGGCCGAGCCGGTCCTGACCACGCTCACCGACAGCCGGGGCGGCTTCCTGGGCGGTCAGCGCGTTGACGGTTATGACTATGTGATCGGGCGTGCCGGCGCCAATGAATTGCCTGCAGTGGAGATCCGCTGGTGGAACGTTGCATCCGGCCAGGAAGAACGGCTGGTCTTGCCGGCCCAGCGCTTCGAGGCCGCGGGCGGTGCCGCATACCAGTCGCCATTTTCCGTGGAGCAGGACTTGCGAGACATGGGGCGGAAGCTCCACGTGCGCATTCCGGGTGGCTGGTTGGCATTGACCGCGGTCTTGTCCGCCATGGCGTTTGCATTGTGGCTGGCAGGGCCGGCATTACGTCGCACAGGCATCCGCCTGCGGGCGGCACGCGCGGCTCGCCGCCGCCGTTGGAGGGAATCGGAGCCGTATGCGGCGGGAAGCGGCAAGCGCTTTGCGGGGCTTGTGCGCCACACCGACGCGAAGCGCGAATGGGCCTATGACCGGGAGTCCCGCATCGGACGGTTGGACAAGGCGTTGGACGAGGCGGCAGGGCGGGAATGGGTGGTCGTCGATATGGCCAAGGAGTGGAAAAAGGGTTTTGCATTTGAAGCGCAGTGATCGTTTACGTGAGTGCTATTGCTCGTAGGGGCAAGGAGAAGAAGCGATGAACGCAAGAAAACTGTTGAGCGCGGCGCTTATCGCCGCTACAGGGTTGGCGGCCCTGGGGAGCGCGATGGCGCAGACCTCGCCCGCGCCCAAACCGCAGGGCCAGGAGGCGCAGGGCAAGAAGCCCAACATCCTGGTCATCTTCGGCGACGACATTGGGCAGGCGAACATCAGCGCCTATGCCCACGGGGTGGTGGGCTACCTGACGCCCAACATCGACCGGATCGCCAAGGAAGGCGCGATGTTCACCGACTACTACGGCGAGAACAGTTGCACGGCGGGACGTTCCTCGTTCATCACCGGTCAGTCGCCGCGTCGCACGGGCCTGTCCAAGGTGGGCGCGCCTGGCGCCCCTGTCGGCCTTCAGAAGGGCGACATCACCATTGCCGAGGCCTTGAAGTCGCGGGGTTACGTCACGGCCCAGTTCGGCAAGAACCACCTGGGCGACCGGGATGAATACCTGCCCACCCGCCACGGCTTTGACGAGTTCTTCGGCAATCTCTACCACCTGAACGCCGAAGAGGAGCCGGAGCGTCCTTACTGGCCCAAGGATCCGAATGATCCCTACGTAAAGAACTTCTCGCCGCGCGGCGTGATCAAGGCCACGGCCGACGGCAAGGTGCAGGACACCGGCGCGTTGACCACCAAGCGCATGGAGACCATCGACGACGAGACCGTGGGCGCGGCGATCGACTACATCGACAAGCACGGCAAGGGCGACAAGCCGTTCTTCGTGTGGATGAACACCACGCGCATGCACATCTACACGCATATCCGGCCAGAAAACCGGGGCAAGAGCGGCATGCCCGGCAACGACTACGCCGATGGCATGTGGGAACACGACCAGGACGTCGGAAAGCTGTTGAAGAAGCTTGACGACATGGGCATCGCCGACAACACGATCGTCGTGTATTCGACAGACAACGGGCCCAACGCCTTCACCTGGCCGGACGCGGCGACGACGCCATTCCGCAGCGAAAAGGACTCGAACTGGGAAGGCGCCTTCCGCGTGCCCGCGCTTGTGCGCTGGCCGGGCAAGATCCCGGCCGGGGAGGTCAAGCGCGGCATGGTGTCCGGCATGGACTGGTTCCCGACGCTGCTGGCCGCGACGGGCGACACCACGATCAAGGAACGGCTGCTTGACGGCTGGGCGCCTCAGGGCGGCGGGACGAATTACAAGGTGCACCTGGACGGCTACAACCAGCTTCCGTACCTGACCGGCAAGCAGGACAAGAGCGCGCGCAACGAGTTCTTCTACTTCAACGACGACGGCATGCTGGTCGGCATGCGATGGGACGACTGGAAAGCCGTGTTCTGCGAGCAGCGTGCGCCAGGCAACTTCAACGTCTGGCAGGATCCGTTTGTCTGCCTGCGCGTGCCGAAGATATTCAACCTGCGCATGGATCCGTACGAGCGGGCGGACATCACGTCGGACCAGTACAACGATTGGCTCGCCAAGAACTCCTACCTGACCGCCATCGCCACGATGAAGGCCTCGGCGTTCCTGGAGACGTTCGTTGCGTACCCGCCCAGCCAGCGGCCCGCCAGCTTCAGCATCGACCAGGTGCAGGATCGGGTCAACAAGTCCATCGAAGCGCACTTCGAAGCGAAGGAAAAGAAGTCCAAGTAGGACGATGCGGCGCCCGCGAGGGCGCCGCGCAGGCCGGGGCGGAGCGCAGTGCGCCGCCCCTTGGCAACCAGAGGAACACGGCAGCATGGCGACGCAGATGGCAGCAATGGAAATTTCCGATACACGGCTGAATGACGGTGCGAGGTCGCTGACCGCGGCCCGGCCCGCGGCGCTGCTGTTCCTGTCGGGCACGGCGGCGCTGGTGTTTCAGGTGTTGTGGATCAAGCAGTTGTCGCTGGTCGTGGGCGTGGAAGTCAGCGCCATTGCGGGCGCGGTGAGCGCCTTCTTTCTTGGCCTGGCGCTCGGTAGCTGGGTGCTGGGCCGCAAGGCGGATCGCCTGCGCCGTCCGTTGCGGTTCTACGCCGCGCTGGAAATCGCGGTGGCGGTATTGTGCGTTGCCGTGACCTGGGCGCTCGCGCGTAGCGCCGCGCCTTTCGTCGCCGTGGAGGCGCACAGCGGCCTGGCGGCTTGGCTGATCATTGGTCTGCTGTTGGCGGTTCCTTCCTTTTTGATGGGCGGGACCTTGCCCGTCTTGCTGCGGGCAGTGACCCGGCACGACTCGGGCGTCAGCCAGCGCGGTGGGGCTTTGTACGCCGCCAACACCTGCGGCGCCATTCTGGGGGCGTTGTTGCCCGCCTTTCTCCTGATTCCGCGTTTCGGGATCCAGGGCGCCGCGCTGGCGGCCGCGTCGCTGAACCTGCTGGCGGCGTGCGGCGGCTGGCTGCTGGACCGCAAGGCGGGCACCCAGCAGGCATCCGTACCCGCGGCGGACAGGACGCCGCTGTCGGGCGAGGCCCGGCTTGCCGTCGCGCTGTATGCCGTGGCGGGCGGTATCGCGTTGGGCTACGAAGTGCTCTGGTCGCAAATGATCGTGCCCTTCATGAGTACGCGGGCATTCGCTTTCGCCATCGTGCTGGCCACCTACCTGACTGGCCTGGCCATCGCCGCCGCGCTGTATGCCCGCTGGGGCGCGCGCGTGCGCAATCCCTGGCCGGTCTTCGGCGGGCTGATTGCCGGCGCGGGACTGGTCGCCGTGCTGGAAGTCGCCCTCCTGGGCAAGTGGCTGATCGTGGCGCAGACCTACGCCGAGGCGGCGGTCTATCAGTGGACGGGTAGCGGGCTGGCGGGCATGTCCGCGCGGTTCGCGGTGGCGGCGGCAAGCTTCGTGCTGGCGCCCACGCTGTTGTTGGGCGCGGCGTTTCCCGCCGTCCTGCGCATCGTCGCGGGGCCGCAGCGGGTCGGCCGAGACGTCGGTGTGGTGCTGGCTGCCAACACGCTGGGTGGCATCGCCGGAACGCTGGTCACGGGCTTTGTGCTGTTGCCGGCGCTGGGTCTGGTGCGCACGCTTGGCACGCTGGCGGCGATGGC
>DALZRX010000435.1:0-3886 GCA_032015805.1 Achromobacter sp. | reverse complement strand
TGGCCGGCGGCGCGGGCGGCGCGGCGGCGGGTTCGCGGTCGCGGCCGAACATGCGCTTGACGCCCAGCCATTGTTGCGACCAGAAGCTCTTGCCGTAGTCCCGGCCACCGAGTTCGGCCTGCTGGTCGTGGATCCCGGTGGGACCGTAACCGACGCCAAAGCGGGCGGTGCGGAACAGGACATCCCAGATCGGGAACAGGGCGGCGAAGTTGTAACCGCCGGCCGGGCCCGGCGACGAGGCGTCGTACGCGATGGAGTGGTGGTGGCGATGAAAGCGCGGGCTGACCAGCAGGCGTTCGCCCAGCGAGCCGAAATGCATGCGCAGGTTGGCGTGCGAAAAGCTCTGCGCGAGCTGGGTGATGGCCACGACCATCACGAATTGCGCGGGCGGCACGCCGACCAACTGCGACACGAACACGACCAGCACGTCGCGCAGCATGTCGTCCAGCAGATGGTTGCGGTCGTCGCTCCACATGGTCATCTGGCGCTGGCTGTGATGCACGGCATGCAGCGACCACAGCCAGCCAAAACGGTGCTGCGCGCGGTGGTAGAAGTAATCCACCGCATCGAACAGCAGCAGGTAGATGACGAGGCTGACCCAGGCCTTGTCCGTCACGCCCGGCCAGTACTGGTCCAGTTGGAACGGCGCAAAGCCCCACACGTGCAGTTGCCCGAAGACACTGTCCCAGAATGGATCGATGGTGAAGAACAGCACCAGCCGGAACGCGCCCAGCCGGTGGACCAGCGTGTACAGCACATCGATGCCGATCTGGCGGCGGTCGGTGACCGCTTCCACGGGACGCAGGCGCTGCAGGGGTCCGAAGACCAGCACCAGCACCGCGACCTGCAACAGCCCGACCAGCAGCCACATGGTGGCGTCGTAGCCGTCTTCGATGAAGTTGCTCAGGCCCAGGTGGAACAGCGCGGGCTGAATCGCCGTCTCGAAGAGCCATTGCTGGCAGTCCCCGAAGAGTTGGCTAAGCGTATCCATGTTCAGTGATGCGTGGAGATCCAGTCGCGATAGGCCGGATGGGTGTTCAAGGTTGCGAAACAATAGCCCTTGCGCTGCAAACCTTCAATTAGCGGTTCCAGCACGGCGGGCGCCCAGGGGTCCTGGCGCGACCAGATGCCCAGATGGGCGAGCAGGATGTCGCCGGGCTTGATGGTGCGCAGCGCCTGGTCCAGCAGCTTGGCGTTGGGGTACTTGCCGCTGGGCAGCTCATCGCCCAGGAACCCGGCCGGGGACCAGCCCACGTGTTCGAAGCCGCAGGCCTTGGCCGCCTTGAGCAGCGCGGGCGACGTCTTGCCACCGGGCGCGCGGTACAGAGGCAGCATGTCCTTGCCCGTCATCTGGTGGAACCGCGCGGCGGGGCGCTTGATCTCGGCGCAGTACTGCGCGGCCGTCCATTCGGCGCGCTTGCCGGCGTCCGGTCCGGCGCTGGGCTTCACGCGGAACTTGCCGTCCGGCAGGTCGCCCTGCCAATAGACATGGTCGTAGGTGTGCGAGGCGAAGGCGTGGCCTTCCGCGGCGCGCGCTTTCCACCACGGCGCCCACACGTCGTCCAGGCTGGCGCCGTCGGTCAGCGTGCGTTCGTTGGCCAAAAAGAACGTGACCTTGACCTGATGGCGGGCCAGCACGTCGGCCACCAGCGGCGCGACGCCCATGTGGCCGGTGTCGAACGTCAGGTAGACGGGCTTGTCGCACGTGGCTTGAGGGGCCGCGCCGGCAACCGAGGTCGCCAGCGCCAGGCCCAGGGCCGCAGAGCGGACCGTTCCCTTACCGCGTGGCAGCATGGTTCAGCGTCCACACGCCGTGCGGCGACTTGCCCACGGGCACCTGATTGACGACCTTTTTCTGCTCCAGGTCCACCACGGTGAGCTTGCGTGCCCAGCGCGAGGTGACCAGCAGCGTCTTGCCGTCCGCCAGCACGTCCATGCAGTCCGGGCCGCCGGGCACCGGGAAGGTGTCGACGACGGTGAGCGTCTGCAGGTCGATGCGGCTGATGGAATTGGCAGTTCGGTTGCTGACGAACAGGTGGCGGTGATCGCCTTGCGCGCGGAACGCGTGCGCGCCGGCCGCCGTCTGGATGCGCTTGACCAGCTTGGCCGGGCCGTTGCTGACGTCGTAGGCTTCCACGTAGGAGTCGCCGGTCAGCGCCACCAGCAGCGTCTTCTGGTCAGGCGTCAGGAACACGTCGGCGGGCGTCTTGCCCACCGGCACCGTCCACTTGGGCGTCTGCGTGGCCAGGTCGATGGCGATGAGCTGGTCGCTGTCCTGCAGCGTGACGTACGCCGTGGTGCTGTGCTTGTCGATCATGATGTGGCTGGGCGTCTTGCCGGCCTGAATGCGCTTGACCAGCGTCAGGTCGAAGCCCTTTTCCAGCGGCTTCCAGGCATAGATGTCGATGTGATCCAGGCGGTTGGCCGCCGTGACGAACCACTTCATGTCGGGCGAAAACTGAAGCTGATAGGGATCGACGATGCCGGTCAGCGTGCGCTGCACGTCGCCCGTCTTGGGATCCATCAGGGTGATGGTGTCGCCCGTGGCGTTGGCCACCATGAGCGACTTTTCGTCGGGCGTCAGATACAGGTGATGCGGCTCCTTGCCTGTCGGGACGCGCCGCACTTCCTTGTAGGTGACCGGATCAATGATGCTGACGTTGGCGTCCAGCGAGTTCAGGACGAAGATCGGGGCAGAGGCCGCCGCGGCGCTAAGCGCCATCCCCACGCCGAATATGGCGTAGCGGACGAAATGCATGGGGTTCAATTTGGAGATCCGGCAAGGGGAAATCGGGCGGACACCCGGTGCTCGCCATTTTATGCACAGCCGCCTGACAAAAGGGCCACAAGCGCGGCGCGGGCCGGGGTTTGGCGGCAAACCTGCACGCCTGTTGCGACCCGGCAACAGGCGCGCAAAAGGCGCGCCATATGGCCCCGAAAATCTAGCGCGCGGCTGAAGACTGACCGTTCGCGTCGACCCAGCTTCCGTTGCGGATGTCGGTCTCCCGCAACGCCGCCGCGCGCGCGGCCGAAGCCGGCCCCAGATCGCTTTCAAGCACCCCGCCTTCCGGGCCCACCACGAAGGTGCCGATGCCTGTCTGCCCGTAGCGCGCCGGCCACGCCACGATGCGGTACGCATTGCCCGAACCGCCCGGAAGAATCTTGTAGCGATAGCCGAAGTAGGCGTCGTCCACCGGCACGTCGGGTCCCATCGCCAGCGCATCGGGGCCGAAGGCCTGTTCCGGAGCGCCCGGCACGTCGGGCCAGTACAGGCCGTCGCGCTCGCCGGGACGGCTGACCAGCCGCGTGGCATAGCGGCCCTGGCCCACCTCTTTGGCGTAGCGCGTCTGCGCAGCCTGAAGCTCTTGCAGGGTTTCGATGGCGGTCAGCTCGTTGCGGTCCAGGGCGCGGCGCCGGATCTCCGCCTTGCCCGTTACCGGATCGAAGCGCCATCCGTCGCCGGCGCGCACCAGCGGAACCGGCAGCGTCCATCCGGAATCGCCCACCGCCACCCAGGAGCGTGCGCCGTCGGCGACGATGTCGTGCTTGCGCACCCACGCCGCCAGGTAGCGGTAGATGCTTTCCTGGTCGACACCGCCCGGCACGAGCTGCCGATGGTTCGGACCCAGCACCTTGCTCAATGCATCGACGTCATTCAGGGCCAGCGCATCGGTGAACGCCTGCGCCGCGGCCTGGGCGCTGGGATATACCGCCTGCGACATGGCCGGCGCCGAAACGCCGAGCGCCAGGGCCGAGGCAACGCACAGCGCGCGCAAACGGGCGATCGTCATAGGAAGTCCCTTGTCCATGGTGTGCTTATCTCCGGCCGCCGAAACCACCGCCACCGCCCCGCCCGCCGCCACCGCCGCGCGGGGCAGCGGCCCCG
>DALZRX010000434.1:0-3893 GCA_032015805.1 Achromobacter sp. | reverse complement strand
GCACGGCGTCGCGGTCCCCGTGGGTGCGAGCGCCGTCGATGCGCCCGAGGGAATCCGTAGGAGTCGCCGCAGGCGAGGACGAGGATGACGAAGGGGAAGTCCGGAGCGAAGGCTCCGGACCGCAATCGTGGGCGATCGTGCCCACGGGGACCGCGGCGTCGGGCGACCTACGAAGAATTGAAGCAGAGCGACCTACGAAGATCAGATGCACGCCCCCAAACCCAATCCCAAGGAACGCCAAGCGTCAAAACCTCCAAGCATCGAAAGCCCGCCGCCCCTACCCCTCCGGTGCCGGCCAGACAGCCAGAAGCGGCGAACCTTCGATACCCGGTCAGAACTCCACGCCGATCACTGCGCAGGCACCACCGCAGTCACCTCGATCTCCACTTTCGCGCGATCCTCAACCAGATCGGCAACCTCCACCGCCGTCATCGCCGGGAAATGCCGCCCGATCAACTCCCGGTAGTGTTTGCCGATGGCCGGATACGCCGCCACGTACGCGTCCTTGTCCGTCACATACCACGTCATCCGCACGATATGCTCCGGCTTCGCACCGCCCTCCGCCAGGATCTGAACAATATTCAGCAGCGTCTGCCGCACCTGGTCCGCCAGGTCATCGGATTCGAACTGCTGCTGGCCGTTCCACCCCACCTGTCCGCCCACGAACACCAACTTGCTGCCCACCTGCATCTCGGTGAGCACACCATTCGAATAGCCCCGGGGCGCCATCCAATCCGGCGGTTGCAGAATCTTCATAACGTCTCATCCTATTGATCAAATAAACAAACCAAGGGGTGGCGCCCGCTTATGCCGCGGTTGCCAGATAATCCTGCATGCGCTCCCGCAGATCCGCGGGTAGCGGCATCGACTTCATCGTCCGCAGGTCCACCGTCACGATCGTCAGCGTCGCCGACAACCGCAACTGGCCGTCAGGCCCTTCAAAGCGCACCAGCGCCTTGAACGACGCCCCGCCGATGCGCTGCACCGAAAGCGTCTGACGCAGCTTCTCGTGCCAGCGGCTCGGTGCGCTGAAATCGCACGTCACCGACGCCATCGGCGTGCCGATGTGCCGATCCACGTGCAGTGCATGAAACGGCAGTCCCATTCCCTTGTCGAACCACTCCTCGACGAAATCATTGATCATCTCGAAGTAGCGCGGGTAGAACACGATGCCCGCCGGATCGCAATGACGGAAGCGCACTTCCACCTGACTCACGAATGGTGCTGCCATGATGTTTCCTTGATGCCTATGCCTGCTTATGCCATCTTGCGCAGCGCAAAGCGCTGCAGCTTGCCCGTCTCGGTCCGTGGCAACGCCTCCACGAACTCAATCGCCCGCGGATACTTGTACGGCGCGATGCTCGCCTTCACGAACGCCTGCATCGCCGTCACCAGCTCCGCGCTCGGTGTGTAGCCCGGCTTCAGCACCACGAACGCCTTCACCAACTGGCCGCGCTCATCGTCCATTGCCCCCACCACGCCGCATTCCGCCACGGCTTCATGGCGCAGCAGCGCGTCTTCCACCTCGGGACCCGCGATGTTGTAGCCCGCCGACACGATCATGTCGTCATTGCGCGCCTGGTAGAACAGATAGCCGTCATCGTCCTGCACGAACGTATCGCCCGGCAGGTTCCAGCCCTCTTGCACAAAGCGGCGCTGACGCTCATCAGCCAGGTAGCGGCAGCCCGTCGGGCCCTTGATCGCCAGCCGGCCCACCGTGCCGTTGGGCACCGGCTTCATCTCGTCGTCCACGATCTGCGCCACATACCCCGGCACCACCCGGCCGATCGCGCCGCGACGCACCTCATCCGGCGGGCTGGACACGAACACGTGGATCATTTCCGTGCCGCCGATGCCGTCGATCATCTCGATCCCCGACGCGTCCTTCCAGAGCTGGCGCGTCGCATCCGGCAACGCTTCGCCGGCGGACACGCTCTTCTTCAGCGACGACACATCAAACTTGCCCACCAGCGCCGCCATCTGGCGGTAGAACGTCGGCGCCGTGAACACGATCGTCGCGCGAAACTCCTGGATCAGCTCCAGCAGGCTCTCCGGCGACAGTTTCTCGGCCAGCACCGTGCTCGCGCCCACCCGCAGCGGAAAGCACAACAGGCCGCCCAGCCCGAACGTGAACGCCAGCGGCGGCGTGCCGCAGAAAATGTCGTCCGGACCCGGCTTGATCACATGCTTGGGAAAGAGATCGCACATCGCCAGCACGTCGCGATGAAAATGCATGCATCCCTTGGGAGAGCCGGTCGTCCCGCTGGTGAACGCGATCAGGCACACATCGTCGGCCGCCGTATCGCACGCATCGAACGTGTCGGGCTTGTTCGCGGCCAGCGCGTCCAGCGCGTCGGGCGCCGTGTCATTGAAATACATCACCTGCGCCAGGCCGGGGCAGTGATTCTCGTGATCTGGCTGCGCGCAGAACTGCGCCTCGTCCTTCAGGCGCACATCGCACAGCACCGCCTGGATCTGCGCCTTCTCGATAATCTGCTTCAGCTCCTTGGAACGCAGGAGCGGCATCGTCGGCACCGTCACCAGCCCCGCCTTGATGGCGGCCAGCCACGACGCGGCCATCATCGGATTGTTCGGCCCCCGAAGCAGCAGGCGATTGCCCGGCACCAGCTTCATATCCTCGGTCAGCACGCGCGCGATGCGGTTGGTCAGTGCGGCCAACTCGCGATAGGTCATCGACGCCGGCTTGCCGTCCTGGCGCCAGCGCAGCGCCACGCGGTCACCGTGGCCGCGGCCGACCATCGCGTCCACCAGTTCCACGGCGCAATTGAATCGCTTGGGATAGGCCACGTCGGGGCCGTCCAGCAGGAACTCAGGCCATTGTTCGCCCGGGGGCAGGTTGTCCCGGGCAAAAGTGTCGATGTGGGCGGATACTTCCATGAAAATTCCCCTTGGCTGTGCGATGCGGTTTACGTTGCAAAAGGCAGGCGCTCGGTGGCCCTTTACGCCTTCAGCAGTTCACGGGCGATGATCAACTTCTGCACTTCCGTGGCGCCTTCGTAGATACGCAGCGCTCTGATTTCCCTGTAAAGCTTCTCCACCGGCATCCCCGACACCACGCCCGCGCCGCCGAACATCTGCAATGCCCGGTCGATCACGGTCTGCGCCGATTCGGTGGCCGTCATCTTGGCCATCGCGGCTTCACGCGTGGTGCGCAGCTTCTGCACGTCGCGCATCCACGCGGCGCGGTACGTCAGCAGCGCCGAGGCGTCGATGGCGGTCGCCATGTCGCCCAGCGCGGCTTGCGTCAGTTGCAGGTCGGCCAGCGTCTGGCCGAACATGCGGCGCGACTTGGCGCGCGCCAATCCCTCATCCAGTGCCCGGCGCGCGAAACCCAGCGCCGCGGCCGCCACCGACGCGCGGAAGATGTCCAGCGTCATCATGGCCAGCTTGAAGCCCTGCCCCGCGTCGCCCAGCCGGTGGGTGACCGGGATGCGGCAGTTGTCGAACGTGATCGTCGCCAGCGGATGCGGCGCGATCAGGTCGATGCGTTCCGAGACCTCGAACCCCGGCGTGCCGGCATCCACGACGAAAGCACTGATGCCCCGCGCGCCCGGGGCTTCGCCCGTGCGTGCGAACACGCAATAGAAGTCCGCGATGCCACCGTTGGAGATCCACGTCTTGGCGCCGTTCAGCACATAGTGGTCGCCGTCCAGCTTCGCCTCGCACGCCAGCGCCGCCACATCCGAGCCCGCGTCGGGCTCCGACAGCGCAAAGGCCGCGATCGCCTCGCCGCGCGCCACGCGCGGCAGGTACTGCTGGCGCAGCGCATCCGAGCCCATCAGCGAAATCGCGCCACTACCCAGGCCCTGCATCGCAAACGCGAAGTCCGCCAGCCCTTCGTGCCGCGCAAAGGTCTCGCGCAGGATGCAGAC
>DALZRX010000433.1:0-3897 GCA_032015805.1 Achromobacter sp. | reverse complement strand
AGCAGGCCGAGCGCGCGGCGCGAGCGCCAGGGGTCCGCCAGCGCATTGCGCCGGCCCAGCGCATAGCCGGCCAGGAACATGGCAAAGACGTATGGCCCCTGCACAAGCAACACCGTGAACCAGATGGTCTCGGTGAGTTCCTTGATGTGCTGCGAAATCGTGGTGCCGATGGTGCCGCGGTATGCCTCGATGGACGCCAGCGCGTCGGCCTTGTATTGCACCGCATAGCCGGCAGGCACGGGGTCCAGGAAACTCAACGCGCCCAGTATTGCCCAGATGGCCGACGCCAGCGCAATCAGCCACAGGGCCCGGCGCAGCGCACGGTCGGGGGCCATCCGCCGGCATAGCAGCAGTGCGAAGCCCAGTAAGGCATACGTCACCAGGATGTCGCCCTGGTAGAACAGGATGGCGTGGGCAACGCCCAACGCAGCCAGCCCCAACAGCCTGCGCAAGAAGCGCGGTGCGAAGGCGGCTGAAGCGTGTTCGGCCGCCGCCATCTGCAACGTGAAGCTGTAGCCGAACAGGAAGGAAAACAGCAGGTAGAACTTGGTCTCGAACAGCCAGGCGATCAGCCAACGGACCGTCACATCCAGCGGGCGGGAGTAGACCGGGTCCGGCACGCCCCCGCCGTAGAACGGGAAGGCGAACACGCCGATGTTGACGACCAGGATGCCGAAGAGCGCGAAGCCGCGCAGGGCATCGATGTGCTCGAGCCTGGGCCGGGCGGTGCCGGCGGTGCTCATGCCCGCCCCCGGATGACAAGCCGGCGGCGCAAAACCTGCGCGCCGCCGGTCCGTGCCTCGGTCAGGCGGCCCGCAGACGTCAACCCAGCACCGGAGACAGCAACGGCTGCTTGGGCCGCACGTCCAGTGCCCGTCCCTTGCGGGCCCGCTTGCCGACGTACACCGCCAGGTCCGCGCCGGCGAGGATGTCTTCGATCATCTTGTTGCGGTAGATGCCGGTGGCGCGCAATCCCCGCGGGCCAATCGGCACGGTCTGGTCGAGCTTGTCCGCGCCGTCCAATCCCATGAGGATCGTGCCGCGCCCGCCGCCCGACAGCGACTTGACCTCGTCCAGGCCAAATACCAGGAATTTGCCCTTTTGCGACAGCAGCGCCAATTGCTGGGCGCCGGCAAACAGCGGCACCGGGCGCAGCAGCTCATCGCCCTCTTCCAGCGTGATGAACTGCTTGCCCGCGCGCTGACGGCTGATCATGTCGGAGAGCTTGGCCGCAAACCCATAACCGCCGCGGGTCGCCAGCAGCCAGCGACTGTCGGCGGTGGCGGCGATCGTATGGACAATACGCGTGCCCGATTCGAGGTCGATCATCGTGGTGACCGGCTGCCCGTCGCCACGCGCCGATGGCAGGCCGGATACCGGCACGGAGTAGACCCGGCCGTTGTCGCCGACCGCGATCAGCGTGTCGGTCGTGCGGCACTCAAAGGCGCCGTACAGGTCATCGCCCTGCTTGAAGCCGAATTGCGAGGCATCGTGACCATGGCCCTGGCGGGCACGCAGCCAACCCTTTTGCGAAACGACCACCGTGACGGGTTCGTCCAGCACCTTGGTTTCCAGCACAGCGCGCTCGGCGGTCTCGATGAGCGTGCGGCGCTCGTCGCCATATTGCTTGGCGTCGGCTTCGATCTCCTTGACCAGCAGGCGCTTGAGCGTCGTGGGGTTGTCCAGCAGTTCCTGCAGCGAGATCTGGTCCTTGCGCTTGTCGGCCAGTTCCTGCTCGATCTTGAAGCCTTCCAGGCGGGCCAACTGACGCAGCCGCATTTCGAGGATGTCCTCGGCCTGACGCTCGGACAGCTTGAAGCGCTGCATCAGCGCGGCGCGGGGTTCGTCGGATTCGCGGATGGTCTGGATGACTTCGTCCACGTTCAGGTAGACGACCATGCGCCCTTCCAGCACATGGATGCGGTCGATGACCTTGTCCAGACGGAAGCGCGTGCGGCGCACCACGGTGTTGGTGCGGAACGCCAGCCATTCGACCAGGATGCCGCGCAGGCCCTTCTGGCGCGGGCGGCCGTCGGTGCCGATGCACACCAGGTTGACGCTCGAGCTGCCTTCCATGCTGGTCTGCGCCAGCAGCGTGTTGACGAATTCGTCACGGTCCACGCGCGACGTCTTGGGTTCGAAGACCAGGCGCACCGCGGCATCCTTGCCGGATTCGTCGCGGACGGCGTCCAGCAGGTTCAGCATGACGGCCTTGGCCTGCGTCTGCTCGGGCGTCAGGCTCTTCTTGCCCGTCTTGACCTTGGGATTGGTGATTTCCTCGATCTCTTCCAGCACCTTCTGGCCGGACGTGCCGGGCGGCAGCTCGTGGACAACCAGTTGCCACTGGCCGCGCGCCAGTTCCTCGAACTGCCAGCGCGCGCGCACCTTGAGCGAGCCGCGGCCGACGCCGTAGATCTGCGCGATATCCGCCGCCGGCGTAATGATCTGGCCGCCGCCCGCGAAGTCCGGGCCGGGGATCATTGCGTGCAGTTCCTCATCGGGCAACTGCGGCTGCTTGATGAGCGCCACGCAGGCCTGGGCGACTTCGCGCAGGTTGTGAGGCGGGATTTCAGTGGCCATCCCGACCGCAATGCCCGAGGCGCCATTGAGCAGCATCACCGGGAGCCGCGCCGGCAGCATCTGCGGCTCTTGCTGGCTGCCGTCGTAGTTGGGCACAAAATCCACGGTGCCCTCGTCCAGCTCATCGAGCAGCAGCTTGGCGATGGGCGTGAGCCGGGCCTCCGTGTAACGCATGGCGGCGGCGTTGTCGCCGTCGCGCGAACCGAAGTTGCCCTGGCCGTCGATCAGCGGATAGCGCAGCGAGAAATCCTGCGCCATGCGCACCATGGCGTCGTACGCGGCCTGATCGCCGTGCGGGTGATATTTACCCAGCACGTCGCCGACAACGCGCGCGGACTTGACGGGCTTGGCACCGGAGGCCAGGCCCATTGCCTGCATGGCAAAGAGGATGCGACGCTGCACGGGCTTCTGCCCGTCGCCCACGTCAGGCAGCGCGCGGCCGCGGACCACGGAAACCGCATAGTCCAGATAGGCCTGCTCAGCGTAGCGCGCCAGCGTAATGGCGGCGTTGCCGTCGCCATCGCCGCCGGGCGGGGTAGAGTCGAACAGGCCGGGTTGATTGCTGTCGGTCATGATGTATTCAGGTAGACAAATTCATCGAAACGGCGTCAATGCGCCTCAGGCGGACGGTGCCAGGAACTGCGTGTCGGCAACATGCGCGCGCATCTGCGCGCGCACGGCCTGCAGCGTGGCGGCGTCCTGGCCGCGCTTGGGAATGATCACACCCTGCAGCGTGCCGAGGATGACATACAGGTGTTGGGGGGTTTCCTCGACCCGCCGCACGTCGGTCCACGCCATGCGCCCGGAGGCGGTGGCGGTGGTGTCCGTGACGCCGTCTGGTCCGAAGTCGAGTTCGTGCCGACCGAGGTACAGAGTGTCCGGCTGCTTGGCCAGCATGCGCCGCGTGTTCATCCTGACGAGTCCGGGCAGCAGGTATTCGTAAGACAGGGCGAGCAAGGCAAGAATGCCCAGTCCCACCGCGAGCCCCTGGAAATAGACCGGCAGCAGCAGACCCCAGTTGGGGCCCTTGCCATCCCAGGTCTGCCACATCAGGTAGGCGAGCAGGGCCACGATCATCAAGACGCCGAAGCGCAGATGTGAGCGGTAGCGGCGGCGGCGCAGTTCCGGCCGCTTGTACACGTAGGCGGCAAAGTCCGCGTAGTCGTCGGCGGTCAGGTCGACGACCATGCGGGCTTGCCCGGGCTCGGACGAGGTCATCAGATGTCGAGCTCCGCCAGATTGCCCTTTTCCTCGATCCACGCACGGCGTTGCGAGGACTCGCCCTTGCCCATCAGCATGTCGAACATGCGGGTGGTG
>DALZRX010000432.1:0-3898 GCA_032015805.1 Achromobacter sp. | reverse complement strand
AATTCGCGCATGTCGGTGAATACGTGCGACACCCCCACGTTGCGCAGCGCCTGCGCGCCGCTGTGGCCGAGCTCGCCGGGGCTGTAGCCGAACACGGTGGCGCCCGCGGCCACGCCGGCCGTTGCGCCGGTGACGGTGTCCTCGACGATCGCGCAACGCTTCGGATCCACGCCCAGCGACTGCGCGGCCGCCAGGTACACGTCCGGGAACGGCTTGCTGCGCGGCATTTCGTGACCGCTGAAGACGCGGCCCGCGAAGCAGTCGGCGATGCCCACCTTGGCCAGTTGCAATTCGACCTTGCGCCGGTCTGCCCCCGACGCCACGGCGATGCGTCCGCCCAGGGCTTCGTGCAACGCGCGCACGGCGTCGGGCGCGCCGGGAATCTCGACGAGATCGCGGTCCAGCGCGTCGTTGCGGCGCTGGCGAAACTGGTCGAACCAGGCCTGCGTGATGCTGGCTCCGGTGCGCGCCTCGATCAGCGGCAATTCGTCCTTGACCGCCTTCCCGGTAAAAATATCCATCGTTTCCGCATGCGTGATGTCCCAACCCAGTTCATTGAGCATGTCGGTCAGCACGCGGCTGGTGATGGGTTCGGAATCGACCAGGACGCCGTCGCAGTCGAACAGCACGGCGTCAAAGGGGAAGTGAGTCATTGCGGGCAGCGGGGAAGTGTCCATGAAGCCGGTAAGCATACTGCACGGCAACTGACCCCCGGCTGGCGGCCGGCCGCAAGGAGCGGAGTGCGCGGGGCGCTCCAGACTGGCTAAGCTGTACCTCTGAAACAACGGCGGCGGCTGCCGCCCCCACTGACGCATGACCATGATGACGCCCGCCTCCCGGCCGCTTGGCCACTACGACTGGTCCGACATCGCCCAGCAACTGGACGCCCAGGGCTGGGCGATGCTGCCCGCGTTGTATGCGCCGGACGACGCGGGCGCGCTGGCACGGGTGCATTCCTTGCCCGATCCGCTGCCCGCGGCGCTGGCCCGGCTGCGCGCCGATCTCTACTCGCGTCTGCTTCCGGTGGCGCGGGCCTGGGCCGCCGCGCTGGATGAGGACGTGGCGTACCCGGACGACCTGGACCGCTACCTGCAGATGAACCGCGAGGCCGGTCAGTCGCGCGGCCTGTCCGTCATCGGCCGCCTGCGCGCGGGCGATTACCAGCCGCTGCTGCAGCATGCCGACGGCGCCTGCGTGTTTCCGTTACGGCTTATCGTCCTGTTGTCCGAGCCCGGCGTGGACTACACGGGCGGCGAGACCGTCATGACGGAGCAGCGCCCGCGCATGCAGTCGCGCCCGATGGTGCTGCCCCTGGGGCTGGGCGACGCGGCGGTGATCGCGACCTCGCACCGCCCCGTTCAGGGCGCGCAGGGCATCTATCGCGTGACGGAGCGCCAGGCCATCAGCCGCGTGCGCAGCGGCGAGCGCATCGGACTGGACCTGATGCTGCACGACGCGACGTAGCCGGCGCCATCGCGGCGTCGCTGCGCCGGACGTGGCCAGCCGGTTCAGTTTTCCGCCGTGATCTTGCCGTCGGCCACGACCTTGGCGAAGACTGCCGTCTGCGCCTTGATGAATGCCCGGAATTCATCCTGGCTCATGGGCTGCACTTCGCCCCCCAGCTCGCGGATGCTGGCCACGAACTTCTCGTCCTTCAGGCTGCGGTCGATGGCGGCCGCCAGCTTCTGTTGCACGTCCGGCGGGGTGCTGGCGGGCACGAAGACGCCGAACCAGTTTTCCAGCGCGTAGTCCTTGAGCGGCGCGTACTCGGCCAGCGCGGGAATGTCCGGCGCGAACGACGCGCGCTTGGCGGAAGTCACCGCCAGCGGTTTGACCTTGCCGCTCTTGATGAAGGGCAAGGCGCCCGCCAGGCTGACGAAGGTCAGGTCCACGCTGCCCGCGGCCACGTCCACCAGTTGCGCCGCCGCGCCCTTGTAGGGCACGTGGACCATCTTGATGCCCGCCAGCGACTGCAGCAGTTCGCCATTCAGATGCTGCGGATTGCCCACGCCGCTGGTGGCATACGTCAGCTTGTCGGGATGCGCACGGCCATAGGCGACCAGCTCCTCGACACTGCCGACCGGCAGCTTGGGATTGGCAACCAGCACGTTCGGCACCCGTGCGATCAGCGCCACGGGCGCCAGGTCCTTCTCCGGCTGGTACTGCATCTTGCTCTTGAAGACGAGCGGATTGATGGCCGTTTCGCCCGCCGATCCCAGCAGCAGCGTCGCGCCGTCGGGCGTGGAACGCACCACCGCCGTGGCCCCCAGCATGCCGCTGGCGCCCGGCTTGTTTTCCACCACCACGCCTTGGGGCAGTTCGGTTCGCAGGCGCTCGGCCAGCAGCCGTCCCATGCCGTCGACGCCGCCGCCCGCGGCAAAGGGCACGATCAGGGTGATGGGGCGGTTCGCGGGCAGGTCGGCGGCCTGCAGCGGGGTGGATGCGGCGAGCGCCAGGGCCGCCGCGGCGGCGAGGGTACGGATGGGGGGCATGGTCTGTCTCCTGAGGGGCGGCGTCATGGCGCTGCCGGGTTTGTCCTTAATTGCATTTTATGCAGGCAATATGCAAACATGGCAGCTATGGAAAACACCAATGCCCCGCTGGCCCGTGCAAGCTTCACCCTGGACGGCGCCCGGTACACCTGCCCTGACCTGCCCGCCCAATACGGCGCGGACTACTTCCGGCTCCCGGTCGTGCTGCGCCTGCTGCTGGAGAACGCGCTGCGCAACATGCAGGGTGCCGAGCGCGACGCCGCCGTTGCCGCGCTGTTCGGCTGGCTGGCGCAAGGCACCAGCGAATCCGAGATTGCCTTTCAGCCTGGCCGCGTGCTGATGCACGACACCACCAGCACCCCGGCGCTGGTCGACATCGCCGCGATGCGCGATGCGCTGGCCGAGGCCGGCGTGGATCCGTCGATCCTGAATCCCGTGCTGCCCGTGGACGTGTCGGTGGACCATTCGCTGGCGGTCGAGGCCTATGCGCGCGCCGATGCGGCGCCGCGCAACCTGGACCTCGAATTGCGGCGCAACGCGGAGCGCTACCGCTTTTTGCGGTGGGCATCCAAGGCGCTGTCGAACGTGCGCATCCACCCCCCGGGCACCGGCATCATGCACACCATCAACCTGGAGCAACTGGCCACCGTCGTCTGCCAGCAGCCCGGTCCCGACGGCATTGCGCTGCACCCCGACATGATGATCGGCACCGACAGCCATACGCCGATGATCAACGGCATCGGCGTGCTGGGCTGGGGCGTCGGCGGCCTGGAAGCGCAGACGGTCATGTTCGGCATGCCGACGATGCTGCGCATTCCCGACGTCATCGGCGTGCGGCTGACGGGCGCGCTCCAGCCGGGCGTCACCGCCACGGACCTGGCGCTGACCGTCACCCAGCGCCTGCGCGCCATTCACGTATCCGGCGAGTTCGTCGAGTTCTTCGGCCCGGGCGTGCCCACGCTGTCCGCCGGCAGCCGCTGCGTGGTCGCCAACATGGCGCCCGAGTACGGCGCGACCACCGGCTACTTCCCGATCGATGGCGAAACACTGGCCTACCTGCGCCAGACGGGACGCCCCGAGGCGCAGATTGCGCGGGTCGAGGCTTACGCCCGGCACACCGGCATCGCACTGGATCCGCAAGCCGCGCCCCGCTACACACGCGTGGTCGACATCGCGCTGGACGCCGTGCAGATGCACGTGGCCGGTCCCAAGCGTCCGCAGGACCTGCACCCGTACGGGCAGACGCGCGCCATCCTTGCCGCATTGGATTTCACGCCGCGCACCGATGCCACCCTGCCCCGGCACGCCATCGCCATCGCCGCGATCACCAGTTGCACCAACACCTCCGACCCGCGCCTGCTGACGGCGGCGGGACTGCTTGCCCGCAAGGCCCGCCAGGCCGGCTT
>DALZRX010000431.1:0-3900 GCA_032015805.1 Achromobacter sp. | reverse complement strand
CGAGCAGGGCGATGCGCGCCGGGTCCGGCGCCACGCGCGCCAGCATCAGGGCCAATACGCGGCCCACGGGGCCGGCGCCAAGAATCGCAATGTCGAAGGCGGATGAAGTCATGCCCGGATTTTAACCGTCCACTACAATCGCGGCAGCCGCCGCAGCCCGGCGCCACGGCTCCTTTACCGGTTGATTGACATGACGCAGGCCCAGGCTTCCTCTTCGCTTTCCGCCGTCTCCGCGCGCCGCCCCCGCAGCAAGGTCGCCGTGGGGCTGCTGGCCTGCCTGTTCGGCGCGTTTGGCGCGCACTGGTGGTATCTGGGCCGGCGCCACGCCTGGCTGGTGACCGCGTTTGCCGCCGTATGCCTGTTCTGCGCGTTCCGCTTCTACCCGGTCTGGTACGACAACCCCGCTTTCTTCCTGCTGTTTCTGCCCATGATTGACGGGTTCATTGAAAGCGCGGTCTTTTCGTTGATGTCGGACGAAAAGTTCGACCGGATCTTCAATCCGGGCCTGGGCAAGGTGTCGTCGACCGGCTGGGGGCCGGTACTGGTCGCAATCCTGGCGTGCCTGGTCGGCGCCATCGCCACCATGTTCGCCATCGCCATGGTGGTGGTCTACGTCTGGGTGGCCATGGGCTGGCTGGACGGCTACGTGCTGTAGGCCGCCCGCCCCGTCATTCGCGCATCAGCGCCTCGATCTCGCTGGCTTGGACCGGCACGCCTCGGGTGATCAATTCGCAGCCTTCGTCGGTGACGAGCGCGTCGTCCTCGGTGCGGATGCCGATATTCCAGTAGGCCTGCGGCACGTCGTCCGCGGGGCGCACGTAGATGCCCGGTTCGATGGTCAGCATCATTCCGGTCTCGAGCTTGCGCCATGGCCGTTCGGCGCCGGGCGCGCTCCCCGGCTGGCGGTAGTCGCCGACGTCATGCACATCCAGCCCCAGCCAATGGCCCGTCCGGTGCATGTAGAAGCGGCTGTAATCCCCGGATTCCAACACGCCGTCCAGCGACCCCTTCAAAAGTTTCAGGTCCAGCATGCCTTGTGCGAGGACGCGTAGCGCGGCCTCGTGCGCGTCATTGAAGCTGCGGCCCGGCGCGGTGGCCTGGGCGGCCGCGTCCTGCGCCGCCACCGTCAGGTCATAGAGCTCGCGCTGCGGGCCGCTGTAGCGGCCGTTTGCCGGAAAGGTGCGGGTGATGTCGCTGGCGTAACTGTCGACCTCACAGCCCGCATCCACCAGCACCAGGTCGCCATCGCGCAGCACGGCCTCGCCGGCCGGGTAGTGCAGGACGCAGGCGTTGGCCCCGGACGCGACGATGCTGTTGTAGGCCACCGACTGCGCGCCGTGGCGCCGGAATTCATACAGCAGTTCGGCCTCGATTTCGTATTCGCGCATGCCGGGCCGCGCGGCACGCATGGCTCGCGCGTGCGCGCCCGCAGAGATCTTGGCCGCGCGCCGCATTGCGGCGATTTCCGTGGCGTCCTTGATGAGCCGCATGTCGGCCAGCATCGGGCGCACGTCCTGCTGCCGCGTGGGCGCCGTGTGCCCGCCGCGGCTCTTTTCACGGGCAGCCGCCAGCCAGCGATGCAGTCGCCCGTCAGTGCGCTTGTCGCCGGCTAGCGGCGCGTACAACGTGGGATGGTCCAGCATCAGCGCGGGCATCAACTCATCCAGCGCATCGATGGCGTGAGCGTCGTCGAAGCCGAAATGGGCGGCGGCGGCTTCGGGCCCGAAGCGCTTGCCTTCCCATAGCTCATGCTCGACATGGCGGGACCGGCAGAACAGCACGGCCCGATCCGTGGCGCCCGCCAGCAGCACGAGCCATGCGTCCGGTTCGGTAAAACCCGTCAGGTAGAAAAAGTCGCTGTCGTGCCGGTAGGGGTACTCCGCATCGCGGTTGCGGACGGCTTCAGGCGCGGTCGCCAGGACGGCGATGCCGCCCCCTTGCGCGCGCATGCGTTCCATCAGGCGCTGGCGCCGCGCGGCGAAAGGGGCGATGTCGTCGGGAGGCAGGCTCATGGTGGGCAGGCTGGGGCGAACAGCCCCACTAAGGCGGAAGATGGGACCTACTTTACCCGCCATCCCCCAAATGCAACACCCCACGCGCATGTCCGCGATGGCAGTGCGTGGATGACTGGACGGCGCACCATCCGCTGCTACAATCGCCGCTCTGTCATTGGGGAGTAGCCATCCTTTGTCCCCAAAGGAGTCAGCGTCAACAGACTTGGTGGTTCAGTGCTGCGGAGCAGCTACTAGAACCCCATGGCGCTGACGGCACCCACGTCCGGCATGCCGCCGCGTGGATCAGCCAGGCGAGACCTTTGGCCGCGTAGCGTTCACCCTTGGCCGGGCGAGCCGCTGCGTCGCGCCAATGGTATCTGCTCGTCCGGCCGCGTCTCCATGTTGCTCACCCTGTTTCTCTTTTTCCTGTCCGCGGCAGTGATCTACGTCGCGTGCGAGTTCTTCGTCAACGGCGTCGAATGGGTCGGTCATCGTTTCCAGTTGGGAGCGACCGCCACCGGCACCGTGCTGGCGGCGTTCGGCACGGCGCTGCCGGAAAGCGCCGTCACCTTCATGGCCGTGGTCTTCGGCGACACCCCCGAACAGAAAGACATCGGCGTCGGCGCCGCAATGGGCGGCCCCCTGGTCCTCGCCACGCTGGCGTACGCCGTGGTGGGCCTGGCCCTGTGGCGGGCGCGCCGCGGCCAGCCAGCGCAGGCGAACTGTATCAACGCGGACCAGCGCCGGCTGGCCCGCGACCAGGCCTGGTTCATGGGCATTTTCATCTTCAAGGTGGGCCTGGGCCTGCTGGCCTTCGCGTGGAAGCCCTGGCTGGGCTTCGTGTTCCTGGCCACTTACGGGCTCTACGTCAAGCGCGAGCTGAGCAATGACGAGGAAAGCCTGGATTGCGAGGATCTCGAACCGCTCAAACTGCGCCCGCGTGACCAGAACCCGACCATGTTCTGGGCCGCCACGCAGACCATCATGGCGCTGGTGGTGATTGCCGGCGCCTCGCATGTGTTCGTGAACCAGATCGAGATGCTGGGCATCGCCATGGGCGCGTCGCCGCACGTGGCGGCGCTGCTGCTGGCGCCGGTGGCGACCGAACTGCCGGAAATCATGAACGCGCTGATCTGGGTGCGCCAGGGCAAGGAGCGGCTGGCGCTGGCCAACATCTCCGGCGCCATGATGATCCAGGCCACCATCCCCAGCGCGCTCGGCATCTTCATGACGCCATGGGTGCTGGACGCGCCGCTGCTCGCGGCAGGTCTTTTCACCATGGTGTCCATCGGCCTGCTGTGGCTGCGCTTCCGCCGTGCGGCCATGAGCGTGCCGGCCCTGTCGGCGGTGGGCGGCCTGTATGCGCTCTTCGCGGGCTATCTGGGCTGGCACTTCTACGCCTTCTGAAAGCGGTCGCCGGGACAGGCGTGCCGCGCCTGTCCGGCTTTGCATCATTTGTGCGCCAATAGTGAGCACAACCCTTGTCCATGAGTACAAACCCGCGTAAAATCCATCTGTTTTCCATCCCAGGAGCAGTCTTCGTGAATACCGATTCCGGCGAAAGTTGTCGATCTTGCATCGACGTCGCTGTCTGACAGGATCCACGCAGAACTCCGTCTGCCGCATCCTGTCATTCAGGTTGCGGTGTATCCCAGGCGCCAGGCTTCAGCCCGGCCCATAGCGCAGGCCTTCGGCCTGCCGGGACCCTCCCCAACATAAACCGCCAGAACCGCCGCTAGTCGCAGCGCCAGCGCTCGTGCACGTTCGTCGTGCCCGCCGCAAGGGCGCTGGTTGGCTGCGCACGTGTTCGCGATCACGCTCCGCCTTCTTGTCATGGAGGTCGTTATGCGTTTCTTCGACTTGTTCCTGCGCCGCGCCGGCGTGGCCCGCGCCACCGCCCTGGGCC
>DALZRX010000430.1:0-3901 GCA_032015805.1 Achromobacter sp. | reverse complement strand
GGGCCCAGGGCCAGCATCAGCGCCAATGCGGCGGTCGTCGGGACGCGGTAAGAGGTCATGCAACGGCTCCGTCGGGTTGGCGCGAACACCGGGCAGGGCCTGCGAGGGGCGCGCATCTCAGGCGAGGCGCACGCCGGCAGGCCCTGTCCGCCAAGGCGGCAATCAGTAGCGTAGCGTGAGCGACGCGTAGAAGTTGCGGCCGGGGGCGGGGTACAGGTTGTAGTTGGCGACGGGACCCAGCATCTCGAACGAGGCGTTGCCGCCGCGGATGCCGTACGTGGCGTACTGGCGGTCGAAGATGTTGTTCACGCCGATCGCGCCTTCGATGTTGCGGGTGAACTTGTACGCGACCTTGGTGTTGAACAGCACGTACGCATCCAGCTCCTTGTCGAACTGGTTGGCCTGGTCGTTGTCCATGCGCGATTTGCCCACGTACTGCGCCGACACGTTCCAAAGGAACGCATCGGTGGGGCGCCACGTCACGGCGGCGTTGGCCAGCCACTTCGGCGCCAGCGGCACGGTCTTGCCCGCCAGGTCGACGCCGGCGTAGGTGCCGGAGCGGAACTGCGCTTCCATCCAGGTCAGGTTGGCGTCCAGGCTCACGCTGCGCGACAGCGCGGTGTGGCCTTCAAGTTCGATGCCCTGGCGGCGGGTCGGATCCAGGTTGGTGTTGGCGCCGGTGCCCGGACCCCACAGCCCGTCGGCCAGCGGGTTGTACTGGATCTCGTTGTTCAGGTCATAGTGGAAGTACGTCAGGCTCGCGCTGCTGGTGGCCGACTGCCAGGTGACGCCCACTTCCTTGTCGGTGGAGGTCTGCGCGGCCAGCGGCGACTGGACCGACAGCAGTTCGTCGGCGTTGGGCAGGCGGAAGCTGCGGCCGACCTTGCCGTACAGGCCGAAGCCGCCGGACAGGTCCTGACGTACGCCAAGCTGCCAGGCGGTCAGGTGGTTGCTGCGGTCAGACGGCGTGCCGGAACCCGAAAGCACTTCCAGGTCGTCGGACGCATACTGGCGGCGCACGCCCATCGTCACGTAGGTGCTGTCCGTGGCGCGGATCTGGCCTTCGGCGAACAGGCCGTACTGGCGCTGGCGCGACTGCCACTTGGACGGCTCGAAGTCGTAGTACGCGTTCTGGTCGGCGGTGGTCTTGGCTTCCTGCGCGTCCGCGCCAAAGACGATGCTGTGGCCGCCGTTGATCGGCAGGCGGTAGCGCACGCTGGCAATGTTCTCTTCAAGCTTCTGGTCGCGCAGTATGTCGCCGAAACCGTCGTAGGTCAGGCCGCTGAGCTTCTTTTCGCGGGTTGACAGGTCCGAGTACAGGACGCCGGCACCGATGGCCTGCTCGAGCTGCAGGCCGAACGTGGTGGTGGTGGTCTTGACGTAGTCGACGTCGTTCTTCGAACCGCGCGGATCGTCCTCGAATTCGTTCAAGCCTGTGAACGGGTTGACCGTGCGCGGGCCGGGCAGTTCAAGTTTCTGCGTGGTCGTGCGGCCATACAGGCGGATCGAGCCGTCGTCGTGGCGGAACGTGATGCCGCCGCCGCCGCCCTCGCGGCGCTCGCCGCTGTTGTCGCGGTAGCCGTCGCTGTGCAGCGACTGCATGTAGGCGTCCACGCCCACCTTCTCGTTGTTCATCGACACCGCGGCGTCGTACTGGCGCAGGCCGTAGCTGCCGAAGGTGGCGGTGGCGCGGGCGGCCACTGGTTCCTTCGTGAAATCGGACTTGGTGATGATGTTGATCACGCCGCCGGTGGTGCCGCCGCCGTATTGCACCGAACCGCTGCCTCGCACGATCTCGATGCGCTCGACCTGGTCCAGCGGCACCACGCCCAGGCTGGGCGCCGACAGGTCATTGGTGTTCTGCTTGACGCCGTCGATCAGGATGAGCGTGTTGCTCGCGCCGGTGAGGCCGAAGCCGCGCAGGTCTACGATGGCGTTGTCGCTGGAGCTGGAGGTGTTGATCAGGTTGATGCCGGCCTGCGTCGACAGCAGATCCTGCATGGTGCGGGCGCTGCTGGCCGCGATGTCTTCGGCGGTGATGACCGAGATCGACACCGGCAGCGTGCGGCCGTCGGCCGGCACGCGTTGCGCGGTGACGGTGATGCCGTCGAGTTCAGGCGTGGCGGGAGCGGTTTGCTGGGCGGCGGCGATGGCCGGAGCGGTACAGAGCAGGGCGCCGGCGTAGCGCCGGATGTTGGGGGCTTTCATCTACATAACCTCGAAGCGACCCGCGACCCCGCAGGCCATTCACGATGGGGAGGATGCCCGGCGCCGGGCGGGCCGGAAGGCCGCGGGGCGGGAAAAGGGCATCCTGACGAGCGAACAGGCCGGTATCGGGCTGCCATGGGCGCGAAAGCGCGCATGGGGACCGTTGCGGGGGCAGCACAGGCTGGACTGGCAGGCGGCCGTGGCGGCCTTGTGGGCGGCTGCGGCGCCGCTGGGGGCGTCTTCCTGTTTCCCGTTTATCTTCCGCACGCGGCGGGCAAGTGTTGCGTCCTTGCCCAACCTGTTGCGCCGAAAGCACCGGTTCGGGGCCGAAACTGTATCACCGTGAGGCGCGCGAAGGCCCGTTTTGTTACGATCAGGGCTTGTTTTTTCAGCGTTTTTCGCTTTTTAGCCACATCCGCGCTGCCGTGGCCAACCCAATTTGGACCTGATCGTGTCGTATCCCCGCCTGCCGTACCCTCCCGAAGCCTATACCCGCGGCGGCGACTTTGCCCGCCTGCTGGGCAAGCGCATCCTGATCCTGGACGGCGCCATGGGCACCATGATCCAGCGCTACAAGCTGGGCGAAGCGGACTTCCGCGGCGAGCGCTTTGCCGATCACCGCAAGGACGTGAAGGGCAACAACGAGCTGCTGTCGCTCGTGCGGCCCGACGTCATCTCGGAAATCCACCGCCAGTATCTGGAAGCGGGCGCCGACGTCATCGAGACCAACACCTTCGGCGCCACCACGATCGCCCAGGGTGACTACGACATGCCCGAACTGGCGTACGAGCTGAACCTGGTGTCGGCGCAGCTTGCGCGCGAGGCCTGTGACGCCTACAGCACGCCGGACAAGCCGCGCTTCGTGGCCGGCGCGCTGGGGCCGCAGCCCAAGACGGCGTCGATCTCGCCGGACGTGAACGACCCGGGCGCGCGCAACGTCACCTTCGATGAGCTGCGCGTCGCCTACATCGAGCAGCTTAATGGCCTGCTGGATGGCGGCATCGACATCGTCCTTATCGAAACCATCTTCGATACGCTGAACGCCAAGGCCGCCATCTTCGCGACCGAGGAAGTCTTCGAGGAACGCGGCATCCGCCTGCCGGTGATGATTTCCGGCACGGTGACCGACGCGTCCGGCCGCATCCTGTCGGGCCAGACCGTCGAGGCCTTTTGGAACTCCGTGCGTCACGCGCGTCCGGTCACCGTCGGCCTGAACTGCGCGCTGGGCGCCGCGCTGATGCGCCCCTACGTGGCCGAGCTTTCCAAGATCTGCGACACCTACGTCTGCGTGTATCCCAACGCCGGCTTGCCCAATCCGATGGCCGAAACCGGCTTTGACGAGACTCCGGCGGACACCTCGGCTCTGCTCGAGGAATTTGCGCGCGCGGGCCTGGTGAACATGTCGGGCGGCTGCTGCGGCACCACGCCGGATCACATCCGTGCAATCGCCGAGAAAGTCACCGCGCTGACGCCGCGCGCCGTGCCCGAGATTGCCGTCAAGACCCGCCTGTCGGGCCTGGAGCCCCTGAACATCGACGAGGACACCCTGTACGTCAACGTGGGTGAGCGCACCAACGTGACGGGCAGCAAGATGTTCGCCCGCCTGATCCGCGAAGAGAAATACGACGAGGCGCTGGCCGTGGCCCGCCAGCAGGTCGAGAACGGCGCGCAGATCATCGACATCAACATGGAC
>DALZRX010000429.1:0-3903 GCA_032015805.1 Achromobacter sp. | reverse complement strand
GCCTGATCGTCTTCGACCCGCGCCACGCGGAGTCCCTGGGCGCCAGCCCGCTCGGCAAGTACGTCTCGCAGCGCGCCGCCTCGCCCAAGCTGACCCGGCAATGGCTGGCCAATCTGGCCACCGCCGTCGGCGCGCCCGTCGGCGTGCATGTGGACGCCTTGACCCTGGCCGCCAACCCCCAACTGCTGCGCGACGCCGCGGCGCAATCGGTGCGCGTCTTCGTGTACGCGGTGGGCGGCGATGCGGCGCTGGCGCAGCAACTGCGCGCCACGAAGCAGCGCGAGGGCTATCTGCCGTCCGGCGTGATCATCGACGGCGACGCCCAGGCGTTCTGCCGCGCGGTGGGCGGCTAGCGTCAATAGGCAGGCGGCTTCGCATCGCGCCCGGCAGAGGCTGCCTGCGCCAGCGCGCGCGTAATGATGCTGGTCGACACATTGGCAAAATAGCGAGCGCCCATGGCGCCGTATTTTTCCTCGTCCTGCGGCGTCAGCGCGATGATGCCGGAACACTTGCCCGCCCCGCCTATCGCGCGTAGCCCTGCCTCGATGGCCCGCTGCACGGGCGCGGCATTCCAGTCGCTGCCGTGGCCCATGGCATGCGCCAGGTCGTTGGGGCCGATGAACACCGCGTCCACGCCGTCCACGGCCGCAATCTCCCCCGCCGCCGCAATCGCCTCGGGCGTCTCGATCATGGCGATGAAGCCGACCCCGTCGTTGCTGCGCTGCGTATGTCCGGCCCCGCCGAATGCCCCGTAACCGGCGGCCCGGGTACTGAAGGCGCTGCCGCGGCGGCCCAGCGGCGGATAGTGGATCATGCTGGCCAGCCGCCGCGCCTGCTCGGCGCTTTCGACCATGGGCACCTGCACGGCGCTTGCCCCCATGTCCAGAATGCGCGGCAGGTCGTGTTCAAAGCAGCGCACCACCGGCACGATGCCCGCGGCCCGCGCCGCGCGCAGCATGTGCTCGGTCGTGCCCAGGTCGGCGCTGCCGTGCTCGTTGTCGAGGATGATGAAATCAAAGCCGGCATACGCGCACATCTCGACGATGGCCGGGCTGGGCAAGCCGTTGAACAGGCCGCGCAGCGGCCGGCCACTGCGCAGCATGTCCGGCAAGCGGCCGTCCAGCGGAAAGCGGGGATCGGTCATGCAAGTCTCCTGAGTGGGGGCTGGATCAGTCGGCCTGGATGCCGGCGTCCTTGATCACCTTGCCCCATTTATCGATTTCGCTGCGTTGGAACTTCGAGAATTCGGCCGATCCACGCCCGTCGGGCGCGACGCCCAGCGTCAGCAGCTTGGCGCGCACGTCCGGACTCTTGACGATGGCCGCGATTTCGCGCCCCAGGCGGTCCACCACCGGTGCGGGCGTGCCAGCCGGCGCAAAGATTCCCTGCCAGGATTGCATCTCGAAGCCAGGCAGACCGAGCTGCGCCAGCGGCTTGACGCCGGGCAGGTCCGCCAGCGGCGCGGCCGCCGTCACGCCCAGCACCTTGACCCGCTTGGAATCGATCATCGGACGCGCTGCCGCGACGGTCTCGAACACCATGTCGATCTGCCCGCCGATCAGGTCCACCATCGACTGTGAGCCGCCCTTGTAGACGATCTGGCGCAGGCGCGTGCCCGAAATCGACTGAAAGAGCTGGCCCGACAGATGCTGCGACGTGCCCGCGCCGGCCGTTCCATAGGTCAGGCCGTCCGGATCGGCGCGCGCGGCATCGATCACCTGCTGCACCGTATCGAAGCGGCTGTCGGCGCGCACCACCAGCGCATTGCTGACCATGCCCACCAACGCGACCGGCGTGAAGTCCTTGACCGGATCGTAGCCCAGCGTCTTGATGAAGAACGGGTTGACGGCATGGGTGGTAATGGTGCCGCCCACGATGGTGTAGCCGTCCGGCTCGGCGCGCGCGACCTGCTGCGTGCCGACAATGCCGGACACGCCCGGCTTGTTCTCGACGATGACCGATTGCCCGAGCCGGGCGCTCAGTTGCTCGGCCATCAGTCGCGCCACGCCGTCGGACACGCCGCCCGGCGAGAATGGCACGATGTACCGGATGTTCTTGGTCGGCCAGGCTGGCGTGCCGCCTTGGGCGTGGGCCATGCTGGCGGTCAACCCGATCGCCGCGAGGCCGGTCAGGGTGCGTAGGAAAATGCTGCGCATGCGTCTGTCTCCTGGAGTCGATGAGCGCGGTCTCTTGCGCGCTTTCTTGGTAGTGCCGGAATGAAAAGGAAATTTGTCGTCAAGGTCCCGCCCGGACCGTCGCGCGTTCGACGAGGCCGCAGGGCACGACGATGTCGCGCGGCCGCAGTTCGGCCTGCATCTGTTCGCGCAGCAGGCTCACCGTGGCGTCCACCATGGGTTCGACCTGCTGGCGCACGGTGGTCAGCCGATACGCGCCCCAGGCCGCCTGCGGCACGTCGTCAAATCCCACGACGGCCACGTCCTGCGGCACCCGCACGCCCAGCTCCTGGCGCAGCACATCCAGCGCCGCAATCGCCATGTGGTCGTTGCCCGCGAACAGCGCGTCCGGCGGATCGGCGGCAAACATCTGCCGCACTGCCGCCTGCGCGAGGTCGAAGTCGTAGTGCCCGACTTCGCGGCATGCGACGTCATGGCCGAGCGCCCGCAACGCGTCGCGGTAGCCGCGTTCGCGTTCGATGCTGGTGGACGAATCCTCCAGTCCCGCCAGGTAGCCAAAGCGCCGGTAGCCACGCTCGACCAACAGGCGGGCCACCAGTTGGCCGCCTGCATAGTTGTCCGACGTGACGGAACTGCTGGCGTGGCGCGCGAGGCCGCCCAGGATGGAGACGCGATTGAACTGCACCACGGGCACGCCGACCTCGGCGCAACTGCGCGCCACGTTCGGCGACAGCATGGCGGACGCCATGACGATGCCGTCCACCTGGTATTGCAGGATCTCCGCCAGCACCCCGTCGGCTGCCTCGTCCACCTCGGCGATGAACATCAGGACGTGATAGCCCTCTTTTTGCAGCTTCTGCGACAACCTTTCGATGACCAGCGGGTAGAACTGGTTTTCCAGATAGCTCATCACCAGCGCCACGATGCGGCTGCGGCGGGTGATCAGGCTGCGGGCCAGCGCGTTGGGCCGGTAACCCAGCTTCTGAGCCGCCGCCAGCACCTTGCGCCGCGTCTCCTCGGACACGCTGGCGCCGGGGGTGAACGTGCGGCTCACGGCCGACTGCGACACCTGCGCCAGGTCCGCCACGTCCTGGGCGCGGGGCGCGGTCCTCATGCCGCGGTCCATCCCGCGTCCAGCATCAACGCGCTGCCGGTCATCAGGCTGGAGGCGTCGCTGGCCAGAAACACAATGGCCCCCATCACCTCGTCCAGGCGGCCGACGCGGCCCAGCGCATTGCGGGCACAGACCCAGTCCCGAAAGCCGGGCTCGGCCAGCATGCCCGCCGTCATGGGCGTTTCGATGAAGGTCGGACACACCGTGTTCACGCGGATCCTGGCCACGCCCAGTTCCCACGCCAAGGCGCGGGTCATGCCCTCCAAGGCGTGCTTGCTGGCGCAATACAGCGTGCGCCGGGGGCTGCCCACGTGCCCCATCTGCGACGACACGTTGATGATCGAGCCGGCCCGCCCCGCCTCCAACAGACGCCGCGCCACGGCCCGGCTGGTGTAGAAGGCCGCCTTCACGTTAAGGTCCAGCACCGCGTCGATATCCTCGTCGGACTGCTCGACCAGCGGTTTGGGACGATTCATGCCCGCGTTGTTCACCAGGACGTCAAAGGGCTCGGCGCGCGCGACCGCCTGGTCCACCGCAGCGGAGTCCGTGACGTCCAGCACCAGCGGCGCGCAGCCGATGCCTTCGGCCCGCAACGCCTCGCACACTTGCGCCAATTCCGGTTCGCGCCGCGCCGCCACCGTGACGTGGGCGCCT
>DALZRX010000428.1:0-3908 GCA_032015805.1 Achromobacter sp. | reverse complement strand
GCAACATGGCGGCGTCCTACCCGCTGGTCAAGAGCGGCAAGCTGCGCGCGCTGGCCGTGACCTCACCCAAGCGCGTCGATGCGCTGCCCGACCTGCCGACTATCGCGGAAAGCGGTGTGCCGGGATACGCGGTCTACGAATGGAACGGCGTGCTGGCGCCGGCAGGCTTGCCCCCGGACGTGGCCACGCAGATCGAAGATGCGCTGCGCGCCACGCTGCAAGATCCGGCGCTGCGCCACAGCCTGCAGGAGTTGGGCGCGCAGCCGGTGGGATCGACCGCCGCCGAGTTCCGCACCTTCATCGACGAGCAGATGGAGCGCTCGGCCCACATTCTTGCCGAAGCCGGCATCCGCAAAGAATGACGCGGCCCACTGCCGCGCGACCTACAGGCATACGGAGACCTGCCATGAAATCCAAGCTGTCCGCCCTGGCCGCCTCGCTGCTGCTCGCAGCCGGCGCGGCCCACGCCGCCTATCCGGATCATCCCGTTCGCGTGGTGGTCGGGTTTTCGCCCGGCGGCCCGACCGACGTCGTCGCACGCGCTTTCGCCTCGTACGCCTCCCAGGCATTGGGGCAGACGTTCGTCGTGGAGAACCGCCCCGGCGCCAACACCATCCTCGCCGCCGAAGCGGTCGCCAAGGCCGCGCCGGACGGCTACACGCTCCTGATCGGCGCCACGAATCACACGATGATTCCCGCGCTCTACGCCGACCGGGTCAAGTTCGACGCGCTGAAGTCCTTTACGCCGATCTGCGCCGTGGCGGTCAGCCCGACGGTGCTGGTGACCGGCCCCGCTCTCAAGGTGAATACGCTGGACGCCTTCCTGGCGCGCGCGCGCGCCGAGCCGGGGCGCCTGACCTATGCCACGCCCGGCACGGGCAGCTCCGGCCATTTCGCCACGGAGCAGTTCCTGCGGCAGGCTGGCATCAGCATGAACCACATTCCATACAAGGGCGCGGCGCAGGCGATTTCAGACCTGATGGGCGGCCAAGTCGACAGTTCGCTGGCGACGCTGGGCTCGGTCCTGCCGCAAGTGCAGTCCGGCAAGCTCACCGCGCTGGCGGTCGCCGCGCCGAAGCGTCTGGCGCAACTGCCGCAGGTGCCGACCTTCGATGAGGCGGGTGTACCCGGCTATACGGCTGACGCCTGGTACGGCGTGCTGGCGCCTGCGGGGTTGCCGCAGGACGTGCGCGCCAAACTCGAAGAGGCGGCCCGCGGCTTCTCGCAAGCCGACACGACGGCCAAGAGCCTGGACGCCCTGGGCATGCAACCGCGCCAAGTTTGCGGCGAGACCTTCGGCGCCCAGCTTGCCCACGAAATCGACACCTACCGCAAACTGGCCCAGGACCTGGGCCTCAAAGCGGAATAATCCACGGATAAAAGAGAGGAAGACAAATGACCAAAAGAATTCGACTGCGCTTGCCCCGGCATGGCGCGACCGTAATGCTTGCCACCGCCCTGCCGCTGCTGGCCAGCGGTATCGCACAGGCCGCGGACGCCTGGCCCAGCCGGCCGGTCCGCGTGGTAGTGCCTTACGGCCCCGGCGGCGCGGTGGACGTCGCGACGCGCAAGATGGCGCAGATGCTCTCCACGCAGACGGGACAGAGCTTCATCGTGGAGAACAAGCCCGGCGCCACCGGCACCATCGGCGTGAGCCAGGTGGCCCGCGCCGCCGCCGACGGCTACACCCTGGTCGCGAACGACACGACCTATTCACTGTTGCCGCACATCTTCAAGCAATTGCCTTTCGATCCGGCCAAGGACCTCCAGCCCGTGTCGGCGTTCGTATTTGCGCCGATGGCGCTGGCCGTGTCGAACGACAGCTCGTACCGCAAGCTCGACGACCTGATCGCGCAGGCTCGCGCCAAGCCCGGCATCATCACCTATGGGTCTGGCGGTCCAGGCACGACGCCGCACTTTGCGGCCGAAGGCCTGGCGCTGGCGACTAACGTCAAATTCATGCATGTGCCCTTCAAGGGCGCGGCCGAGGCCACGCAGGCAGTGCTAGGCAAGGTGATTGATTTCCAGTTTGCGTCGACCACTGGCGTGATGGGCGCCGTGCAGGGCGGCCAATTGCGCCTCCTTGCCGTAAGCGGCGACAAGCGGCTTGCGGTGCTGCCTGACGTGCCGACGTTCACCGAAGCTGGCGTCAAGGATTTCGGCGTGGTCAACTGGACCGGCCTGTGGGCGCCCAAAGGCACCCCGCCTGCGGTCACGGAGCGGCTGCAGCGCGAGGTCGCGAAAGCCATGGCTTCAGAAGAAATGCAGACCTTCGCCACCAAGATGGGCGCCGAACCGCGCGTGGCCGATGCCGCCGAGTTCAGCCGCATCCTCGCCGACAGCGGCGTGATGTGGGGCACCGTGGCCCGCAACATCGGGTACGACGCGAAGTAAGGTCCAAGGAGACGCCATGTTTTTTCTGCAACCGCCGCAAGTGGAGCAGTTCGAGATCTGGTCCCCCATGCCCGACCGGTTTCGCCGCGCCGAACGCAGCGACTGGGCCGACGCCAACCGCGGCGGCGCGATTGCCGACTCGTTCCTGGAGGGCCCGGTGTTCGACGACAGCGGCAATCTCTATGTGACCGACATCCCGTGGGGACGCATATTTCGTATCAGTCCCGACCGAGAGTGGTCGCTCGTGGCGCAATTCGACGGCGAGCCAAACGGCATGAAGTTCCTGGACGACGGCCGGCTCCTGATCACCGACTACAAGAACGGCCTGATGGCGCTGGACGTCGCGACCGGCACCGTCGCGCCCTATCTGGCCCGCCGCAACAGCGAGCGCTTCAAGGGGGTGAACGACCTGATCTTTGACGCGCACGGCAATCTCTATTTCACCGACCAGGGCCAGAGCGGCCTGCATGATCCCTCCGGCCGCCTCTACCGGCTGCGGCCCGACGGCCAGCTTGATTGCCTGCTGGACAACGTACCCAGCCCGAACGGCGTCGCGCTGTCTCCGGACGGCAAGGTGCTGTACCTGGCCGTGACGCGCGGCAACTGCGTGTGGCGTGTGCCTTTGATGGCCGATGGCAGCGTCAGCAAAGTGAGCCAGTTCTTCACGTCGTACGGTCCCAGCGGTCCGGACGGGCTGGCAGTGGACAGCGACGGCAACCTGCTCGTGTGCAACCCCGGCCTGGGCTATGTGTGGCTGCTGAATCACCGGGCCGAACCTGTGACGGTGTGGCGCAGTCCGAAGGGGATGTCCACCACCAACCTCGCCCTCGGCGGCGAAGACGGGCGCAGCCTGTTCTGCACCGAATCGGTGTCCGGCACGATCCTGATGGCGCGCGCGCCGCATGCCGGGACCCCGCTGTTTCGAGGCCGGAAGAGCTGATCCCCGCTGATCGCCCGCTCGCGCACGTCCGGCGCGTTATCGGCGCCGCCCGCCATTGAACCGGACATATTCCGTAACCCGGAATATTGCCAAGGTAACAGGGCGTTAAGCCCGGCCGACGTATCTTCGGCGGGCGATCGTCGCCTCTGACACCGCGCGTGCCGGGGCGCGGCGTACCTGCAAGACGTTTGACGCCGCGCAACTGCCCGCTACGCTGCGCCGCCGCACCCCAATCCTTGCCTTGACACCCTTTGCGCCGAACTTCTATGTTCGAGGCCGCCAATGATTTGGCTCCCATAACTCCCTTACAGCCCGCCTGGCGGCGCCCCGGCGCCTTCACCTCCGGCGAATGCCGGCAGCGCCCGGTAATGGCTGCACATCGCGACATAGAGAGAAGAAGTACATGGCGTCTACGGGCAAGTCATACGGAGAAGGTTTGCGCACTGGCAATGCGGCAGCCGCATTGCTGCTGGCGGCGATCACGGCCGCGTTTGCGGTGATGAGCCCCACGTCGGGCAATGCTGCGCAGGAGAGCGCGTCTTCGGCGCGGGGCGCGTCCGGCGTTGCAGCCGCC
>DALZRX010000427.1:0-3909 GCA_032015805.1 Achromobacter sp. | reverse complement strand
GCCGCGCCCGGGGCGCTGGCGGGGCGCTTGACGGGCGCTACAGGGGCGTCTTGATCGGGGGATTGCGATGTCTTGTCGGTCATTGTTCCTGTCCTTGCTGCGCGTATTGCTCGATGGCGGCCGCCGGCCAGTCGCCAGCGACCCATCCCGCAAAACCTCGACCCTAACTTGCGCCAGGGTGAGCGGAATTGAGGGGAATCAATGGTTGTAACATTTTTACACGACCCTGGCCCCATTACACTGCACGTCCCTCCCCCCTTCCGCTCCCGCCCGCCATGTGGTCATTCATCAAGCGATGGTTTGCCGGTCCTCCGGCGCCCGAGGATCCCTTGCAGGAAATCGTGCGCTTTGATGACGCCGGGCTCACGCGCTCGGGAGAACTGGCGCGCGCGATGGGCCTGCAGGAGTCATGGCCCTGGGACGACATCCATGAATTCGGATACGCATTCACGCAGGCGATCTATCCGGACCCCTGGTTCGGCGATTACATGGAAAGCCTGTGGTTCGTCCGCGTGCGCACCGAGGACGAAGGCCTGATGCGGATGGAATTCGACGCGCGCGTGCTGGACATCGACCACCTGCCGCCCGCCCTGCTTCGCAACTTGCCCGGACTGGACATGGACGTGTTGCGCGCGGGCCATGCCACCGCCGCGCGCGGCATGCGACATTTCGAGGGCGAAGGCGAGTGGGTGGCCTGGCGGCGCTCCGAGCCTGCCCCAAACGCCTCGCCGTCGCCTACACGCGGTCCAGGCCCTGCTTGAGGTCCGCCAGGATGTCCTCGGGCGTTTCCAGTCCCACCGACAGCCGCAGCAGCCCTTCCGACAGACCATAGCGTTCGCGGTCCTCGGCCGAATAGCTGGCGTGGGTCATCGAAGCCGGATGCTGGATGAGCGTCTCGGGGTCGCCCAGGCTGACCGCGATCCGCGCGAGCTTCAAGCTGTTCAGCAGCGTCTTGCCGGCGGCAAGCCCGCCCTTCAGTTCGAACGCCACCAGACCGCCGCCGGCCGCCTGCTGGCGCTGGGCGATCTCCTCGCCCGCCGTGCCAGCCAGCCCTGGATAGAACACGTCGGCCACCGACGGATGCTCGCGCAGGAGCCTGGCCACCTTCAGTGCCGAATCACTATGACGCTGGACCCGCAGCTCCAGCGTCTTGATCCCGCGCAGCACCAGGAAGGCGGTGAACGGCGACAGGGTCGCGCCCGTGAAATAGCGCAGTCCCTGCAGCCGGATGGCGTCGATGTGCTGCTTGCGGCCGACCACGGCGCCGGCCAGCAGATCGCCATGGCCGCCCAGGTACTTGGTGGCCGAATGCAGCACGAGGTCCGCCCCGTGTTCCAGCGGCCGTTGCAGCACCGGCGTGGCAAAGGTGTTGTCGACGATGGTCAGCAGCCCCTTGCCGCGCGCGATGGCTGAGATGGCCGCGATATCGACAAGGCGCAAATTCGGGTTGGCGGGCGTCTCGAAATACACGGCCCGCGTCTTCGGGCCGATGGCGGCGGCCACGGTCTGCGGCTGCGTGAAATCCGCGAACACCGCACGCACGCCAAAGCGGGACAATCCCTGCGTGAACAGCGTGAAGGCCGTGCCGTAGACGATCTGGTCGACCACGATCTCGTCACCGCTTTGCAGCAGCGAGAACAAGGTGGCCGAGATGGCCGCCATGCCGGAGGCCGTCACCACGCCGGCCTCGGCGCCTTCGAGAGACGCCAGCCGCTCTTCCAGCAGCGCCTGCGTGGGGTTGCGCGTGCGGCCATAGACGTAGCCCTGGCTTTCGCCGAGCCGGATCCGGTCGAAGGCCTCGATGCTGTCCTGCGTATAGGTCGACGTCAGGTACAGCGGCGGCGACAGCGCGCCCTGTTCGTCCAGCGGGTCGTAGCCCAGGTGAATGGCGCGCGTCGCGAAGCCATGCTGCGCGTGGTCGGTCATATCGTTCACTCCTGTCATCGGTGGGCGCAGGAGCGCATTGCTCCTGCCTTGAAAGCAGAAATTGCCGCCGGCCCGCGGCATTGACGGGGCCGAAGCGAGTCTTTACAGTCCAAAGCCATATCCCCGTTTCCGTGCGCGACATGAACGACCCGCAAGCGCCCGCCGCGAACCTTGGACAGGCGGCCTCGGCCGCCAAACCGCCTGAACCTGGCTGGCTCCTCAGGGCCGCCACCTGTCTGGTCTACTCCGCAATGCTGGCGTGGGCCGTCTTCAGCAGCCGTCCCGAGACGCTGCTGGACGTTGCCAAGCTGGCCTTGGGCGGCGCCGTGATCCTGGGCGTCGTGCTGCTGGTCGTGCTGGGCGTCTTTTCGATCTGGAAGCGCTTTCGCACCCCGCGCAACCGCGCGCGCATCACGCTGGGCGCGGGCGTGTTCCTGCTGGCCGCCCTGGCCGCCCCGCTTGCCGAGCGCAACCACCACAACCGCCAACGCGACATCGCCAACACCGAAATCCGCAAGGCCATCGACGCCCTGCGCTTGCAGGCGGGCGGGGGCAGCGGCGCGCCCGAGGACGTGCCCGCCATCGACCCCGCGCCCAAGGCCACGGGCCCATACGGGGAAATGGAACGGGCCATGAAGACCGTGGCTGGCGAACGGTTGGCGCAACATCGCGCCTACCTGCAGGAATTGAAGGAAATCGGTCTGCCTCGGCTCTTCGATGCCCGCCGGCTGGCACGCGACTCCGGTTTGATCGAGAGCCGCCTGATCCTGGAACAGGCCGAGAAGCTCGTGCCGGGCTATCGCCAGCAGAGTCTGCAAGTGCTTAACGGGATGCCGGCGCTGGTGCGCTCCCTGACCATCTCCGAACCCGAAAAGGCAAAGATCCTGAAAGCGCTGCAGGACTCGCGCGAGGCGAGCACCGAGAAGCTCGCGCGCGTCTGGGACCTGGAAACGCAGATCCTGCATGAGTTCGGGCAGATGATTACGCTGCTCGATGACAACCGCCAGTTCTGGTATGCGGACCGCGACGAGCTGATGTTCGGCCGCGACGCCGACCTGGCGCGCTTTCATCATCACCAGGACGCCGTCAACCGGCTGGCCGGCGAGCAGGAACGCCTGGCGACGCAATCCCCGGCCGCGATGCCGCAGGCGCCGCTGCGCTGAGCCGGATGATCCTTCAAGCGCGCGGCGCATCGGCTACCGCTTGTGGTCGGCGCGGCGCGACAGCCACTCGCCGGTGAACTGCACGATCGACACCAGCGCAATCAGGATGACGATCACCTCGAACATCACCCGCGTCTCGTAGCGCTCGTAGCCATAACGGATCGCGAGGTCGCCCAGGCCGCCCGCGCCCACCGCGCCGGCCATCGCCGATGCGTTGATCATGGCGATCACGCTGACCGTCATGCCGCCGATGATCCCCGGCAAGGCTTCGGGCAGCAGGACGTGGCGCACGATGTGCCAGCGCCGGCAACCCATGGCGCGCGCCGCCTCGACGAGGCCGGGGTCCACGTCGTTCAGGCTGACCTGCGCAATGCGCGCAAAGAACGGAATCAGGTTGGCCGACAACGGTACGATCGCCGCCCAGGTGCCCAGCGTCGTGCCCACCAGGAAGCGCGTGAACGGTAGCATTGCAACCAGCAGGATGATGAAGGGAATGGCGCGAAAGGTATTCACCGTGATCGACAGCGCCTTGTTGAAGCGTGGACGCGGGTAGAGGTTGCCCGGCGCGGTAATGGTCAGCACGACCGCCAGCGCCAGGCCGGTCGCGATGGCAATGGCGGCGGATATGCTCACCATCGTCAGGGTCTGCAGGAACGCCTGCAGGTACTTGTCAAGCATCGGTAGCGACATAGCCCAGCACCTTGATCTGATCGGCCACCAGCGCGGCGCGCGCGGCCTCTTCCTGTAATGCGCCGGCGGGTACCGACACCAGCAGGCTGCCCTGCGCATGGCCGCGCAGCCGGTCCAGTCCGCCATGCAG
>DALZRX010000426.1:0-3914 GCA_032015805.1 Achromobacter sp. | reverse complement strand
ACGCATTCGCGGCTGACGAGAACATGCCGCAGGCCGTCAAGGCGGTCAGCCAGGGACGCGGCGCCGACATCGTGCTGGACGCCGTGGGCGGCGACGCCTTCGAACGCAGCGTCCGCGCAGCGGCGGCCAATGCGCGAATCGTATCGGTGGGTTTTGCCAGCGGCCGCATTCCCGACGTGCCGCTGAACCTGCTGCTCGTGAAGAACATTGCCCTGCATGGGTTTTTCTTTGGCCGCTACATCGGCTGGACGCCCGCTGACGAACGCATCGTCCACGCGCCCGCCATGCAGCGGACCATGTCCACCCTGTTCGACTGGGCCCGCAGCCAGCGGATCCGGCCGGCCGTAACGGCGATCTATCCGATCACCGGTCTTGCCGCAGCACTCGCCGCCCTGGAAAGCCGACAAGTCGTCGGCAAGGTGGCGATCACGATAACGACGGAGACAACCCCATGCATGCCAACAACTTCCGGCGCGCCGCCCGACCGCGCCGCCCCCGTGTAGCGCCCGGCCTGACCTGCGGGCTGCGCCAGCTTGCCACCTTGGCGCTGGCGGCAGGCTGCGCCGGCCTTCCCCTCGCCGCGCAGGCCGCCGACGCCTTTCCCAGCAAGCCCATCACCATGATCGTCCCCTACCCGCCGGGCGGGCCGACCGATATCGTGGCGCGGTTGGTGGCCGCGGAAATGTCCAAGACCATCGGCCAGAACATCGTCGTCGACAACAAGCCCGGCGCCAGCGGCATGATCGGCGCAGACCTGGTGGCGCGCGCGGCGCCCGACGGCTATACGTTCCTGGCCAACGCGTCGCTGCACGTCATCAACCCCTATATCTACGCGTCCATGCGCTACGACGCCTTCAAGGACTTCGAGCCCATCACGCAGCTTGCCGACGTGCCGCTTGTCCTGGTCGTGCCGCAGACCTCGAAGGTGCGTACCGTGCAGGACCTCGTGGCGCAAGGCAAGGCGCAGGGCAAGGCCCAGCCCTTGAACTTCGGATCGGCCGGTTCGGCGTCGGCGCAGCAGCTTGCGGGCGAATCGTTCAAGGTGCGATCCGGCTTGCCCATGCAGCATGTTCCCTACAAGGGCAGCGCGCCCGCGCTGACTGACCTGGTCGGCGGGCAGATCCAGTTGATGTTCGATTCCATGCCCTCGGCGATGCCGTTCATCAAGTCCGGGAAACTGCGCCCGGTAGCCGTCACGACGGCCCGCCGCGTGGACGAACTGGCCGACGTGCCCACCATGGCGGAATCCGGCTTCCCGGGCTTCGACATCAGCACGTGGTACGGCCTGTGGGCGCCCAAGGGCACGCCGCCGGCCATCGTGGCCAAGCTGTCCGAACACGCCGCGCGCGCGCTCAAGCAGCCCAATGTCGTGACGCAGTATGCCGGCCTGGGCGCCAAGCCGGTGGGATCGGATCCTGCAACGTTTGCCCGATTCAATGTGTCCGAGGGCGAAAAGTGGCGGGACATCGTCAAGGCGGCGCAGATCACGCCGCAGTAGTGGGAATCGACCAGGCGGGCGCAGCTGGTTGCGCCCGCGGGTTCACCATGCATATTTCAGTGTGGCCAGGACCAGGCGCCCCGCGCCATACGTGCAAGCCGTGGTGGTTACGCAAGTGCCCACGTAGGTGCGGTCAAACAGGTTGCTGGCGTTCAGATTCAGCGTCAGTCCCCGCATGGCGGGTTGCATCTGGCCGAAATCGTAGGACAGGGCCGCATCAAACAGGGTGACCGCCGGAATCCGCAACGTGTTGGCCGGGTCCCCCCAATCGGCGCCGATGTACCGCACGCCCGCCCCTAAACCAAAACCTTGCAGCGGGCCGCCCTGCACCTTGTAGCCCAGCCACGCCGCCGCCTGATGCGCCGGCGCGTAATATTGCTTCTTACCTTCGCGCAGCTCCGGCGCACCGTTGACGATATCGATATTGGCGCTTCGGGTGACGACGGCATCGACGTAGGCGTACGACGCGATCAGGTCCCACCCCCGCGCGAGATTGGCCTTTCCTTCCAGTTCGATCCCGCGCGCGCGGATCTGGCCTGTCTGCGTCTGAAATCCTGGCGGCCGTCCCGGCGTCGTGTCGCTCGTGAGCACGTTGTCCTGCGTAAGCTGATACGCCGACAGGGTGACCATACTGTCGCTGCCGGGCGGCTGGTACTTCAGCCCCGCCTCGATTTGCCGGCCTTTGGTGGGCTCGAATGGATTCGATTCGAAATCGGTTCCGCCGGTAGGCGCAAAGGAAGTCGAATACGCCACGTACGGCGCCAGCCCGTTTTCCATCAGATACGTCAATCCGGCGCGCCCTGTAAATGCGGAGTCATCCTGGGTCGCCTTGGCGGAGGTCAACCGGTTGCGCGTGGTGCTGCGCGCCATGTCGTAGCGACCGCCCAACGTCAGCAGCCAGCCGCCCAAGGAAATCTGGTCCTGTGCGTAGAACCCCGTCTGCTCGGTGTCCTGCTGGGTATCGATGCGCGGAATCAGGTCCTGCAGCCCGGGGCGCGGTTTGCCGTAAACGGGATCGAAAAGGTCCAACGCCGGCACCCCGGCAATGACATTGGCGAATTTGTAGGTATCGCGCATGTCGAGATAATCGAGGCCGACCAGAAATTCGTGCCCGACAGAGCCGGTGTTGAAGCGCGCAATGCCCTGCGTGTCGACGTTCAATGTTGCTCCGGTACCCTGCCCGCGCGTCATGGTGCGCGACCACGTCCGCATGTCCACCGGGTTCAGCAGGTAGCCGACGGCGGTCCGCGCCTCGCCGCGCATGTGGCTGTAGCGCAGTTGCTGTTTGACACTCCAGGTGTCGTTGAACGCATGTGTAAACAGATAGCCCGCCGAATATTGCTCCCGATCATAGCGATCCCAGCCGGGTTCACCGGGGAATCGGTCACGCGGAATGCGGCCGTTGGGATTGGCGTAGAGCGTTCCCGCCGCCGGCAGGTTGCCGTACAACGGCACCTGGCGGTCCTCCTGGTAGAACCCGAGCAGGCTCAGCGACGTCGCGGCGCTGGGACGCCACGTCAGCGCGGGCGCGACGAAGGTGCGATCGTCCTCGGTATAACGGGACGACTGCGCGGCGTCGCGAGCCAGCGCCACCAGGCGATAACTCCACACACCGGCCGCGTCCACCGGGCCACTCAAATCCAGCGCGGCCTGCGCGCGGCCATAGCTGCCGGTCTGTAGCGCGATCTCGCGTTGCGGCGTGGCGGTGGGCAGCTTGCTCACCATGTTGATCAAACCGCCGGGATTGTTCTGCCCGTAGAGTACAGACGACGGCCCCTTGAGCACCTCGATCCGTTCCAGACCATAGGGCTCGATCTGCAGCATGCCGAAGCTGTAGGCGCCAAAGGGCAGGCGAGCGCCGTCCAGGTTGTTGCGCGCGCCAAAGCCGCCCCGAAGATAGATGTTGTCGTAGCGCAGATCCGTGCTGCCGCCCGGCGCATAGACGCCGGGCGTGTAGGCCAGCGCCTCGACGATGCTGCGCGCGCCACGCGAGGCGATCTCGTCTCGCGTGACGACGTTGACCGTTTGCGGGATTTCAACGAGCGGCGTGTCGGTCTTGGTGCCGGTGGCGCTGCGCAGCGCCACGACGCCCGACACTGGCCCGTAGGCGGATTCGCCGACGCCTTCAACCCTCACCGCCGGCAGCAACGCGGTGGGTCCCGGCGGCAACCGCCGCAGCGTATAGACATTGGCCCCGTCACGGCGCCCCGCGAGGTTGGTGCCGGCCAGCAGGCGGGCCAGACCTTCCTCCACCGGCCACGTTCCCTGCAGCCCGGGGGTTTCATGGCCTTCGGCAAGAACAGGGTCGAACGACAAGTTGATGTGCGCCGCGCCCGCGAACGCCGTGAGCGCGGGTCCCAGCGGACCGGCTGGAATGTCGAAGCGGGCGGACGCCGCTGCGTACGGTGCCGCCGCA
>DALZRX010000425.1:0-3917 GCA_032015805.1 Achromobacter sp. | reverse complement strand
ATCGCCCCGGCCTGGGCGACTACGCCGGGCAACGCGCGCAGCGGCGATATGGCGCCATCGAGCTGGCGCGCGCCGTGGTTCGAAACGATGATGCCGTCCGCGCCGTGCTGCCGCGCCAGCGCGGCATCGCGCGGATGCAGGATGCCCTTGATGACCAGCGCGCCCGGCCATTGCCTGCGGATGCGCGCCACGTGTTCCCAATTGAGGTGGTCGCGCGCCGTGAAGTCGCGCAGCACTGACGCGGAAACAATAGGGGCGCCGCGCGTGGCGAACGAATTCTCAAAGTGCGGCATGCCGTGGGCAAGCAGCGTGCGCAGGAACGTGCCGGCCAGCCAGCGCGGACGCGCAAGGCCATCCAGAGCCAGGCGCAGGCTGGGCTTGAGCGGCGTGGAAAACCCCGTGCGCATGTTGTTTTCCCGGTTGGCGGACACGGGAATGTCCACCGTCAGCACCAGGGTCTCGTATCGTGCCCGGCGAGCGCGTTCGATCAGCGCGTCGATCTTTGCCGGGTCGCCCGGCAGGTAGGCTTGGAACCAGGTGCCGGGCGCCGCGTCGATGACGGCTTCGAGCGGGATCAGGGAGGTGCCGCTCAGGATCGCCGGCACGTTCTGTTCGCGGGCGGCGCGGGCCAGCACGATATCGCCGCGGTAGGCCGACAGCGCGCTGATGCCCATGGGCGCGATACCGAACGGCGATGCGTAGGTGCGGCCGAACAATTCGGTTTGCTGGCTGCGGCGGGACACGTCCACCAGGACGCGGGGCGTGAACGCGTAGCGGGCGAACGCGTCGCGATTGCCTTTGAGTGATTGATTGTCTTCAGCGGCGCCGGCGATGTAGCCGAAGATCGGCCGCGGCAGCCGCCGGCGGGCCGCGGCTTCGAAATCGTCCAGGGACAGCATGCGCCCGAGTGAGCGGGGCAAGGAGCGGGCGGCGGCGCGAGGCGTGGCGGCGGGCAGGGCGGTGGTAGTCATGGCGGGCCGGTCAAAGCCCGTAATCTAGCAACGCCACTTCATCGCAGAAAGCGAATAAAAACAAAGCAGGCTGTTCGCTTCAGGCGAACAAGCCGGCAGCACGCATCAGGCCTGTGTCGGCAGCGCCAGCAGTTCGCCCATGCGAACGGGACCCAGCACCGACGGCGTGTCGGCCCAGCGGATCCGGTCGGGTCCAAAGAGGACGATGGCGGTGGAACCCAGCTTGAAGCGGCCCATCTCGGCGCCCTTTTCAAGATGGATGGGCGCACGGGCGGCCGCGTCGTAGCGCACGGCCTTGACGCGGCGCTTGTAAGGCGTCACCAGGCCGGCCCACACGGTTTCGATGGACGCCACGATCATCGCCCCCACCAGCACGACGGCCATGGGGCCGTGTTCGGTGTCGAAGATGCACACGACGCGCTCGTTGCGCGCGAACAGGCGCGGCACGTTGCGGGCGGTCAGCGGATTCACGGAGAACAGGCGCCCGGGCACATGGATCATTTCGCGAAGCGTGCCGGCCACGGGCATGTGGACGCGGTGATAGTCCTTGGGCGACAGGTAGATGGTGGCGAACTGGCCGCCCTGGAACGGCGCGGCGCGTTCGGTGTCGCCGCCCAGCAGGTCCGTGAGTCCGTAGCTGTGGCCCTTGGCCTGGAAAATGCGGCCCTGTTCGATGGCGCCCATCTGGCTGATGGCGCCGTCGGCAGGACACAGCACCGAGCCCGGTTCTTCGTCGAGCGGCCGCGCGCCGTCCTTCAGTGCGCGCGTGAAGAAGTCATTGAAGCAGTCATAGGCCAAAGGATCTTCTTGCAGCGCCTCGCTCATGTTCACGCCGTACTTGCGGACGAAACGCGAGATCATCCAGTTCTTCACCGCGGGTTCGCGGCAGTCCGAAGCGTATCCGAAGAAGCGCGATACCAGGTGGTGCGGCGCGAGATACTGGCTGGCAAGAAATAGTTGGTCTTTGATCGGCATCGAGGGCGCTAAAAAACGCGTCCCGCATGCAGCGGGACGTGGTTGAAGGTTGCCGCGCGGCCCAGGTTGAAGCGGGTGTCCGGCAATTCGGCGCGATTGTAACGCGGTTGCACCCGTGGTGGCGCGTAAAACGCGCTCAGGCCGCCTTGGCCGCCAGCTTGGTCTTGTAGAGCCAGTCCTTGTAGTCGTCCAGATCGCCGTCGAATGGGTTGACCTTGCCGTCGGCCACGATGATGAACTGATCGGTCGTGGCACGCAGCAGGTGGCGGTCGTGCGACACCAGCACGAGCGTGCCTTCGAACTGCGCCAGCGCGTCCGTCAGCGCCTCGCGCGTTTCGAGGTCAAGGTGGTTGGTGGGCTCGTCCAGCAGCAGCAGGTTGGGGCGCTGCCATACGATAAGCGCCAGCGCCAGCCGCGCCTTCTCGCCGCCGGAGAAGGGCGCGATCGAGCTCGTGGCCATGGCGCCGTTGAAGTTGAAGCTGCCCAGGAAGTTGCGTAGTTCCTGTTCGCGCACGGTGGGCGCGATTTTGGTCATGTGCCACAACGGCGATTCATCGTGGCGCAGCATTTCGACCTGGTGCTGTGCGAAATAGCCGATGGACAGGCCTTTGTTGAATTGCGTCTCGCCCGCCAGCGATTCGATTTCGCCCGCGATGGTCTTGATGAAAGTCGATTTGCCGGCGCCGTTGATGCCGAGCAGCCCGATGCGCTGGCCCGCCTGCAGCGAAAAATTGATGCCCGACACGATGATCTTGTCGGACACGGCCTCGGTGGCCTCGTCCTCGATGCGATAGCCCGCGCTGACCTTGTCCATCGTCAGGAGCGGATTGGGCGCGCGCAGCGGCTCGCGGAATTCGAACGAGAACTCGGCGGCTGCGCGCAGCGGCGCCACTTCTTCCATGCGCGCCAAGGCCTTGATCCGGCTTTGCGCCTGGCGCGCCTTGCTGGCCTGGGCCTTGAAGCGGTCGATGAACGATTGCAGGTGCGAACGTTGGCGCATCTGCTTTTCCATCATGCCCTGCGCCAGTTCCAGCTGGGCGGCGCGCTGGCGCTCGAACGACGAGTAGTGACCCGAGTAGCGCTTGAGCTTGCGTTCATCGATGTGGACGATGACGTTCACCACGCCGTCCAGGAAGTCACGATCATGCGAGATGACGATGAGCGTGCCCGGATAACGCTTGAGCCAATCTTCCAGCCAGATGATCGCGTCCAGGTCCAGGTGGTTGGTGGGTTCATCCAGCAGCAGCAGGTCGGACGGGCACATCAAGGCCTGCGCAAGGTTCAGGCGCATGCGCCAGCCGCCCGAAAAGCTGGTGAGCGGCAGGTGCATCTGCGCCTGCGTGAAGCCCAGCCCGGTCAGGAGCTGCTCCGCGCGCGAATGAACCGTGTAGGCATCGGCGTCGGCCAGCGCGGCGTAGATATCTCCCATGCGCAGGCCGTTCTCGGCGCTTTCCGGTTCGGCCTCCAACGCGGCGAGCTCGGCTTCCAGATTGCGTAGCGTCACGTCGCCATCGATGGCGTATTCGATCGCGGGGCGGTCGAGCGCGGGCGTCTCTTGCGCAACGTGGGCCACGCGCCAGGACGTCGGATAGTCGAGGTCGCCCTGGTCGGCGTGCAGCGTGCCGCGCAGCAGGCCGAAGAGACTCGACTTGCCCGCGCCATTGGCGCCGATCAGGCCGATCTTGTCGCCGGGGTTCAGCAGCAGGTCGACCTTGTCGAGCAACGGCTTGACGCCGCGCATGAGTGAAACTTGTTGGAAACGGATCATGGAAGTAGGAACGGATGGCGCATTGAGCGCGCGGCAAGGCGCCCGACAGGGGCGCGGTGCGGAAAGCGGGAACCGGGGCGGGATGGCACGCGCAACGTGCGCGCCGGCGCGAAGGATGAACGGATGAAAGCGAACCAGATCCGAACGAGGACGGTATTGTACCGGGCCGCGCAGGTCGGGCCGAGCAAGCCGGCCCCGCAGGT
>DALZRX010000424.1:3126-3946 GCA_032015805.1 Achromobacter sp. | reverse complement strand
GGCGCGCGGTGTCGGTCGACCCCGCCTTGGTTGCGGGACGCACGGCTGCGGCGGTGGCGGGCAATTACACCCCCGAAGATGCCGTGCGCCAGGCGCTCGCGGGCAGCGGGCTGGAGCTGGCGGTAACGGCCAACGGCACGCTGAGCGCGCGCCGCGCGCCGGCCGACGCCACGATGATGGAACCGGTGCGCGTGACGGGTTCGGCGGAATCGCCCACAGGCCATGTCGAGGGCTACGTTGCGCAGCGCGCGATGTCGGGCACGAAGACGGACACGCCGCTGATCGAGACGCCGCAATCGGTGTCGGTGGTCACCAGCGACCAGATCCGAGCGGTCAAGGCGGCGTCGCTGGCCGACGCGCTGGGGTATACGCCAGGCGTTTCCTCGCAGTCGCCGGCGTTCAGCCGGATGGTCGATGACCTGATGCTGCGCGGCTTCAATGTGGCCGCCGGCAACTCCGGGCAATTGCGCGATGGCCTGAAGCTGCAGTCCAGCGTCTACGACGGCGGGCAGGAACCGTATGGCCTGGAGCGCGTGGAAGTGCTGCGCGGCGCGTCGTCCGTCCTGTATGGGCAATTGAGCCCCGGGGGCGTGGTGAACACCGTCAGCAAACGGCCCACCGCCGACACGCTGCGCGAGCTGAACCTGGAGACGGGCAGCTATAACCGCCGGCAGGTGTCGGGCGACTTCGCAGGCGCGCTGACCGAGGACGGCACGTGGACCTACCGGTTGACCGGCCTGGCGCGCAACGCCGACAACTGGGTGGACCACGTGCCGGACGACCGGACCTATCTGGCGCCGGCATTGACGTGGCAGCCTTC
>DALZRX010000424.1:0-3116 GCA_032015805.1 Achromobacter sp. | reverse complement strand
TCGGCTGCCACCTCCCTGACCCTGCTGGCGACATACCAGCGCATCCGCACCAAATTCGCCGCACCCATGCCTGCCGCCAATACGCTGAACGGGCAGATCCCGCGCGACCTGTTCATCGGCGAACCGGACTTCGACCGCTACGACACCGACACCTACACCGTGGGCTATGCCTTCGAACACGCCTTCAATGACCGCGTAAAGCTGCGCCAGAGCGCGCGCTATTTCACCGCCGACGGCACCTGGGACTACTTGTCGTTCGGCGGCCTGCAGGCCAATGGCCGCACGCTGCGCCGCGGGGTCATCAGCCGCGACGAGCATTCCTATGGCGTGGCGACCGACACCTCGCTGGAGCTCAAGCTTGACGGCGGACCCTTGCAGCACACCGTGCTGGCAGGCCTGGACTACTACCGCAGCGGCTACGACTCGCACCGTCACTCCGGCACGGTGGCCCCACTGGCCGACATCTACAACCCGGTCTACGGCGCCGTGCCGGTGATCAACACGGCCGCCGATTACGGCATCAACACGCGGTCCAGTGCGCTGGGACTCTACGTGCAGGACCAGATCAAGATCCAGGACAAGTGGGTGGTGGTACTGGGCGGGCGCCAGGACTGGGCCGACACCGACCAGAAGAACTACACCAATGGCGTCACCACCCGCCTGCGCGATACGGCCACGACCGGCCGCATCGGCCTGCTTTATCTGGCCGACAACGGCCTGGCGCCTTACCTCAGCGCCAGCCAGTCGTTCGCGCCCACGGTGGGCGTGGACCGCGCGGGCAATGCGTTCAAGCCCACCAAGGGCACCCAGTACGAACTGGGGCTGCGCTACGAGCCGCCCGGCGGCAACATGCTGTACAGCGCCGCCATCTACGACCTGACGCAGACCAATGCGCTGACCAGCGATCCGGCCGACGCCACGTATTCGGTGCAGACGGGCAAGGCGCGTTCGCGCGGCCTGGAACTGGAAGCCAAGGCTCGCCTGGGCGCGCTGAACCTGACCGCGAGCTATGCGTACACCGACGCGCGCACCACGCGCAGCAATGTGCCGGCCCTGGTGGACCAGCGCATCGCGCTGGTGCCGTTGCACAGCGCGTCGGTGTGGGCCGACTACAACCTGACGGCGGCGGGTGTGAGCGGCCTGACCGTGGGGGCAGGGGTGCGCTATGCCAGTTCGACCAACCTGCCGGGCTACCCCGCCAATGTGCCGGGGCAGTTCCTGGTGGACGCGATGGCCGCGTATGACTTTGGCGCGCTGAATCCGTCGATGTCCGGCCTGTCGCTGGCGCTGAACGCGCGCAACCTGTTCAACCGCGGCTACCTGGCTTGCGCCGGCAGCACCGGCTGCCGCTACGGCGATCCGCGCACCTTGTACGCGACGCTCAGCTACCGCTGGTAGAGCGGGCGATCGGGCCTGCCGCAACGCAGGAAAACCCGTAGTGCAATGCGGCCCTTAAAGGCCGCGCCGCCCGCTCATCCGCCCTGTCCCCTGTGCTAATCTCGTCAACGGCCTCGCCCATGTATCCCCGGGCGCGGGCCGACGACGGCAGCGTCCGAGGTCACACGCCTCGGGCAACGCCTTGGTAGGAAGAAAACGCATGACACGATCAAGCGTGGAGACAATACATGAGCCAATATGGGCCGCTGAAGTTGCACGTCCCCGAGCCGACAGGGCGACCGGGTTGCAAGACAGACTTCTCCTATCTGCATCTATCGCCGCCCGGCGAGGTGCCCAAACCCCCCATTGATGTTGCCGCGGTCGACACCGGTCCACTGGCCTATAGCCTGGTCCGGGTCATCGACAGTGACGGCCGCGCGGTCGGACCCTGGGCGCCGGAGATCAGTCACGACATGCTGCGCGCCGGCATGCGGGCAATGCTCAAGACGCGCATCTTCGACGGGCGCATGCTGACCGCGCAGCGCAAGAAGAAGATCTCGTTCTACATGCAGAGCCTGGGCGAGGAGGCCATCGGCACCGCCCACGCCATGGCGCTGGAAAAGGGGGATATGTGCTTTCCCACCTATCGCCAGCAAAGCATCCTGCTGTCGCGCGACGTGTCGCTGGTGACGATGATGTGCCAGCTCATGTCCAATGAGCGCGATCCGCTCAAGGGCCGCCAGCTTCCGGTCATGTATTCCGACCGCGAAAACGGCTTCTTCACGATTTCGGGCAACCTGGCCACGCAGTTCATCCAGGCGGTGGGCTGGGCCATGGCGTCGGCCATCAAGGGCGACACCCGCATTGCCTCAGCCTGGATCGGCGACGGCGCCACCGCCGAGGCCGACTTCCACACCGCGCTGACCTTCGCGCACGTCTACCGCGCGCCGGTCATCCTGAACGTGGTCAACAACCAGTGGGCCATTTCCACCTTCCAGGCGATCGCCGGCGGCGAGGGCGCGACCTTCGCGGGCCGCGGCGTGGGCTGCGGCATCGCGTCGCTGCGGGTGGACGGCAATGATTTCCTGGCGGTCTATTCCGCGTCAATCTGGGCCGCCGAGCGCGCCCGGCGCAATCTCGGACCCACCCTGATCGAATGGGTGACGTACCGGGCGGGTCCGCACTCCACCTCCGACGACCCCACCAAGTACCGTCCCGGCGACGACTGGAGCCACTTTCCGCTGGGCGATCCGATCGAGCGCTTCAAGAAGCACCTCATCCTGTTGGGCATCTGGTCCGACGCCGAGCACGACGCGGTCCGCGCCGAACTCGACGCCGAGATCCTCGCGGCCCAGAAGGAAGCGGAGAGCTACGGCACCCTGGTGGACGGCCACGTTCCCAGCGCCGCCAGCATTTTTGAAGACGTTTACAAGGACATGCCGGAGCATCTGCGCCGGCAGCGCCAGCAGCTCGGAGTCTGACCATGGCAATCGATAACAACGCTGGTCCGGCCTCGGCGCCGATGACCATGATCCAGGCTTTGCGCTCGGCCATGGATGTCATGCTTGAGCGCGACAACAATGTCGTGGTGTTCGGGCAGGACGTGGGGTATTTCGGTGGCGTGTTCCGCTGCACCGAGGGCCTGCAGACCAAGTACGGCAGCTCGCGCGTGTTCGACACCCCCATTTCCGAAGGCGGCATCGTCGGCGTGGCGGTGGGCATGGGCGCCTACGGCCTGC
>DALZRX010000423.1:0-3954 GCA_032015805.1 Achromobacter sp. | reverse complement strand
CGCGGTGGTCAGCAGGGCCACGTCCAGCAGAGCCAGCCGCCGGAGCAGTCCCTCAAGACGGCGCGCATCGACGCTGCCCAGGCAAAAGGCGTGGCTGATCACGACCTTGCCCCGCATGTCCAGCGCCTGGACGCGGTCCAGGATCAACTCGAGCGTGAATGCGCCCAGTTCGCCGGGCTCGTGCAGATGAATATCCACCGGCTTGCCGTGCTTGTCGGCCAGGCCGAACAGCACGTCCAGGGATTTCACGGGATCACGGTCGATGGCCGCCGGATCCAGGCCGCCGAGCACGTCGGCGCCGTCGGCGAGGGCCCGGTCCAGCAGTTCGGCCGTGCCGTCGCGCGCCAAGAGGCCGGACTGCGGAAAGGCGACGGTCTGGATCTCGACACGGCCGGCCAGCTCCTGTCGGGTGGCATGCACGCCTTCCAGATGGTTCAGGCCGGCGTCGGTGTCGACATCCACATGGGTGCGGATGCGCGTCGTGCCCATGCGCAGGAACGCGAGGGCCAGCGCGTGCGAGTGGCTGGCGGCGTCGTGCCCGGTGATGGCGCGCCAGTTGCGTTCGTTGTCGATGCGATCCGTGAGCGACGGTCCGACCTTGTTCACATACCAGGCCGATCCCCACGTCGTCTTGTCCAGGTGGGTATGGCCCTCGATCAGGGCGGGCAGCAGCAAGGCACCGCCGCCGTCTTCGACGCTGGTCGCGGGGTCGGCTTCAAGCCCTGGCCCGATCTGCAGGATGCGGCCGCCGCGCACCAGGACATGCACGGCCTCGCCTTGCGGCGTGCGAACGTTCTTGATGAACAGGTCCGCCATGTCAGATTTGCGGCGGCTCGATCCAGAAGAAACGTTCGCCCTGCCGGACCATGTCGGCAACGCCTTCGGCGCCAATGCGATAGTCGGTGCCCATGAGGGTGGCGCCGCCGTCTTCATGGATATGAATGACGGCCAGCGGGTCGTTGGCCATGGTGTACCAGTAGTAACCGGGCTTGAGATTGTGGAGGTCGGTAGTCATGCGTCGAGTATACAAATAACGCCTCGGCGTTCAAAAAGACAACACAAATCAGGCGCCCCCCTGACAGGTAAGTCGTGACACGTCATACTCCTCCTGCAGAGCTTGATCCAATCTCAAGCAGGTGGCACGTGCCGGCCCCGGCTACAACAGCAATAAGCGTTGATCGCGAGGCAAACAGCTAGCACATGAAACGGCAGTCTCTTCAGTTCAGCGAACCGCTCAAACAAGCCATCCTGGATGGCGCCAAGGTGCAGAGCCGGCGCATCCTAAAGCCACAGCCGTCCAAGCTCACCACGGTCTGGTATGCGGACGCGTCGGATTCGGGCAGGTGGGTAGCCATGGGCCCCTCGCCGGATAACCCTTCCGAAATGCGCAAGACCTCGAGCTGGGTCAGATGTCCCTTCGGAAAGTCGGGCGAGACCATCATCCTGTCCGATGAAGCCGGCGCTCCGTTTGCCAGCGCCGTCGTGGTGGGCGTGCGCATCCAGCGGCTGCAGAACCTGACGGAAGCCGACGCGCGTGCCGAAGGCACGCAGGCGCTGTACCAGAGTTCCGCGCTATTGCCGGGCGTGCCGCTGCAAACGGCATTCGCCCTGATGTGGTGCGAACGTTATGGCGCTCACGCGTGGGCCGCCAATCCGTGGGTGTGGGTGGTCGAATACCGCCAGTCCGCCCCCTACGACGAATCGGATCATTAAGCGACTGGCGCGCCGCCGCAACACCCGTTACTGGCCGCCCGCGCGGAGTAGTGTCCAGGTGTAACGCGGCGGCTCCGCTTCAGCCGATTCCAGCTTATTTCAATCGACTTCAATTCTGAATTCGTCAGAGTGGAGGGTTGCTGCCGCAGTGCAGCAGTTGCCAGGGTCGAAAAACGGGGGCAGTAGCGGATTGTCGCTATTGCGGCCGTGATGCTTACGTATAGCTTGCCCAAACCGCCGAAAATAGCATCAACGAATACTCAACTTAGCTGCGTCTCGCAGCGGGCAGGTGCAACATGAAAAAATGGCTTATTGCAGGTGTCGGTGCCGCGGGTTTGATGATCTCCAGCGTTGCCTTGGCACGCGTGGATGTCGGCATCTCCATCGGCGTTCCAGGAGTCGTGTATCCGGCGCCGGTCTATGTTGCTCCGCAGCCCGTGTATGTGGCGCCTCCCCCGCCGGTCTATTACCGTCCGGCGCCGGTGTATGTGGCCCCGCCGGTCGTTTATCCGGCGCCCGTCTATTACCGTGGCGGCCGCTATTATGATCGCGGCCATTATCACGGACCCAAGCACGGGCACGGCCACTATCGCGGCCGCGGTCATGGCCACGGCCGCGACTGATCGCCCATCGCGCCAAAAGCAAAGGCCACTCTAGCGAGTGGCCTTTTTTTTCGTCGAGGCAATGTCCGGTGCCCCGCGCGATGACCTGTCAGGCGGCGGGCGCCTGCACGGGTTTTGCGGCCAGCGAGGCCGGTTGTTGCGTTACCGGTTTGGCCTGGTTGTCGGCCCAACGCGGAGATTCCTGAACGAGATCAATCCAGCGGCGCGGCGCACTCGACGCCCGCCACCAACCATTATGCGGACGCATGAGCAAACTCCGGTTCACCGTTGAAACGCACACCATTGATGCCCTGGAACAGATGACGGCTTTCCTGTTCTGCTGCGTGCAAGTCTGCGAACGGCGCCTGTCCAGGCACGGTCCAGCATTTTTCCGGCGCGGTTCCGCCAACTCGGCGGGTCCATATTTGCACGCGGTAGCCCTGCTCGTCTTCCTTTGCCACAGAGCATCTCACACGAAAATCTCCAATCATTCTTGAAGTCATGGACAACTCCTTGTTATATAAGTGAATGACGCGTGTAGAACGCCGGTGTATTGTGCCGTAACTATCCGGCCCTTTTATGTCGAATACACAATTGCTCACATCAAAAATCAAGCACTCACGCGAGCAGAATAGCGTTCCAAAGCGACAGGATTATGTCGGCAATGATAAAAAAAAAACGGAGCCCGCAGGCTCCGTCTTTTTATCCGCCAAATGGCCGATGGACGCGGCAGAAATATCAGGGCTTGAGCACCGTGACGCCGCCCATGTAGGGTTGCAGCGCTTCGGGAATCAGCACGCTGCCGTCGGCTTGCTGGTGGTTTTCCAGGACGGCGACCAGTGCACGGCCCACCGCCAGTCCCGAACCGTTCAGCGTGTGCACATATTCCGGCTTGCCCTGGGCATTTCGGAAACGCGCCTGCATCCGACGGGCCTGGAAGGTTTCGCAGTTGGAGACCGACGAAATCTCGCGCCACGTATTCTGCGCCGGCAGCCACACTTCCAGGTCGTATGTCTTTGCGGAACCGAAGCCCATGTCGCCGGTGCACAGCAGCACCACGCGGTAAGGCAGGTCCAGCAATTGCAGCACGCGCTCGGCGTGGCCGACCATTTCCTCGAGGGCTTCGTACGACTGGTCCGGTTGCGTGATCTGCACCATTTCGACCTTGTCGAACTGGTGTTGGCGGATCATGCCGCGCGTGTCGCGGCCGCCACTGCCGGCTTCGGAACGGAAGCACGGCGTGTGCGCGGTGAGCTTGAGCGGCAGGTCGGCGGCGGCCTGGATCGCGCCGCTGGCCACGCTGGTCAGCGTGATTTCGGACGTGGAGATCAGGTACTGGTCTTCGCGCACGTACGGCTTGCCCTGGTCGTCGACCTTGGGGTCGTCATCGCCGCCGCCCTTGGAGACCGCAAACATGTCGTCCTTGAACTTGGGCAACTGACCCGTGCCGAACAGCGTCGAGGCGTTGACGATGTAAGGCGTGTAGCACTCGGTGTAGCCGTGCGCGCCGGTTTGCAGGTCCAGCATGAACTGCGCCAGCGCGCGGTGCAGGCGGGCGATGGGCCCGCGCATGAACGAAAAGCGCGCGCCCGAGAGCTTGGCGGCCATGTCGAAGTCCAGGCCCAGCGGCTCGCCCAGC
>DALZRX010000422.1:0-4004 GCA_032015805.1 Achromobacter sp. | reverse complement strand
GCCCAGGCGCAGATGGCCATTGGGCCGGTCGCGCAGGTTGGACGCCAGCCGGCGCACGCTGCTCAGGTCCTGGCTCAGGCGCGCGATCTCGGGCGTGAGGATCTCTGCTTCGCGCGTGGCGACCAGGCGTCCCTTCACGCGGTCAAAGAGCTTGAAGCCGAGCTGGCTTTCGGCGTGCGCCAGCAGCTTGCTGGCGGCGGGCTGGGAAATGTGCAGCGCGGCGGCGGCTTCGGTCAGGGATCCGGTGCGGCGGATTGCTTCGAATATCTCGATGTGGCGCAGGCGCATGGCGCAAACGGGGCTACGGTGTTCCGGAACCGCGATTCTATGCCGGATGAGCCCGGCGGGCAGCGGATGTGGACGCAGGCGGCACGCGACAGCGGCGCGCCCCTTTGACTATCATGGACGCCAGCCGGACGTCCGGCGATCACCGGAGCCTTCCATGCGCCTACGCCGCCACGCCGCCCTGCTGCTCGCCGTCGCGATAACCGGCTTGCCGTTCATCCCCGCCAGCTTGGCGCGCACGCCCGCCGCCGAGGATCTGAATCCCGAGGCCGCCAGCGGCGTCCAGACACGCAAGCTCGTGCACGCGCCGCATTTCATGTTGGTGTCGGCCAACCCGCTCGCCAGCCGCGCTGGCGAAGCGATGCTGCGGCGCGGCGGCAGCGTGGTGGACGCGGCCATCGCCACCCAACTGGTGTTGAATCTGGTCGAACCGCAATCGTCGGGCATCGGCGGGGGCGCCTTCATGGTGCTGTACTCGGCCGCGGACGGTCGGATCCGCACCTACGACAGTCGCGAGACCGCACCCGCGACCGCCAAGCCCGACCGCTTCCTGGATGCCGAAGGCAAGCCGCTGCCCTTTGCGCAGGCCGTCAACAATGGCATGTCGGTCGCCGTGCCCGGCCTCTTGCGCGGACTGGAACTGGCGCACAAGGAACAGGGCAAGCTCCCTTGGGCCGACCTCTTCCAGCCCGCCATCGAATTGGCGGAAGCGGGCTTCGCGGTGTCACCGCGCCTCAATTCGCTGCTGGCCGGCAACAAGGCGCTGCCTCAGCAGGCCCCCGCGGCCGCCTTTTTCTATGCGCCGGACGGGTCGCCGTGGCCCGTGGGCCACGTGCTGAAGAATCCCGAATTCGCTCGTACCCTGCGCGCCGTCGCATCGCAGGGCGCCGACGCGTTCTACCAGGGCGACATCGCACGCGACATCGTGGCCGCGGTGCAGGGCCACGAGAAGCCCGGCGACCTGAGCCTGGCCGACCTTGCCGGTTATCGCGCGAAGACGCGTGATCCGGTCTGCGGCGCGTATCGCGGCTACCAGCTCTGCGGCATGGGGCCTCCCAGCAGCGGCCCGATCGCCGTGCTGCAGATGCTGGGCGAACTGGAACAGTTTCCGCTCAGCCGCTATGAGCCCGGCACCGCGCAGGCGGTGCATTATTTTTCGGAGGCCGGCCGGCTGGCCTTCGCCGATCGCGATTTTTACGTGGCCGACCCGGACTTCGTGCGCGTGCCGGTGCGCGCCTTGCTGGACCCGGCATATTTGCGGGCGCGCGGCGCCTTGATCCAGCCCGACCGCAGCATGAAGGTTGCGCTGCCTGGCGACCCGGAAGGCAAGCTTCTGTCTTTGGGCCGAGACAACGCGCTGGAACTGCCGTCCACCAGCCACCTGGTGGCCGTGGATGCACAAGGCAATGCGCTGAGCATGACCACCACCATCGAAAGCGAATTCGGCAGCAAGATCTTCGTGCGCGGCTTTCTGCTGAACAACGAGATGACCGACTTTTCATCGTCGTTCAAGGATCCCGAGGGCCGGCTCGTCGCCAATCGCATCGAACCGGGCAAGCGGCCGCGCAGCTCGATGGCGCCGATGGTGGTGCTGCGCGATGGCAAGCCCTATATGCTGGTGGGCTCGCCGGGCGGAAGCGCCATCATCAACTACGTCGCCAAGACCCTCGTGGGCGTGCTGGACTGGAATCTCGACATCCAGGCGGCAATCGACCTTCCCAACATGGGCAGCCGCAACAAGGAGACCGAGCTGGAGAAGGGCACCGCGCTGGAAGCGCTGGCGTCGGACCTGGAGCGCATGGGACACCCGGTGCGCATCATCGAGTTTCCCAGCGGCATCCACGGCATCGTGATCGATGCCAAGGGCCTGCAAGGCGGCGCGGATCCGCGCCGCGAGGGACTGGCGGTGGGCGGCTGACGCGCCGCCGTCATTCCAGCGAAGACGGGTCCAGTTCCATCCTGGACTCGCGGCGCCGCGCGAGCCAGGTCACGAACCACATCACGACGCCCAGCAGCAGCAGCCAGCCGGCGACCTGGTACTGGATGACGTCGCGGCCCGTCAGCGGCGTGACGAGGAACAGGCATGCCCCGGCGCCCAGCCACGGCACGACGCGATTGATGGAAAAGTGGCGGTGCTCCACCTTGTCGCGGCGCAGGACCAGCACGGCGACGTTCACGAAGGCGAACACGCCCAGCAGCAGCAACGCGGTGGTGCCGCCCAGCGCGCGGATCGCCTGCGAATCCGCCAGCGCGACCAGGATGATCAGGCCGAAGGCCAGCGCCGTGGTGAACAGGATGGCCGTCCACGGGGTCTGGTTCTTGCGGTGCACGTGGGCCAGGAACGACGGCAGCACGCCCTGGCGCGACATGCCGTACAACAGGCGGCTGGCCATCATCATGTTGATGAGCGCGGAGTTCGCCACGGCAAACATCGAGATGATCGGCATGATGTATTCGACCGGCAGGCCCGGCGCGGCGCGCTTGACCACCAGCACCAGCGGCGTGCTGCTCTTGGCAAGCTCGCCCACCGGCACCAGCGCGACCGCGCAGATCGACACCAGCACGTAGATGATCGCCGTGATGCCCAGGCCGGTCAGCATGACCTTCGGGAAGATGCGGCTCGGATCGTGCGTTTCCTCGGCCATGTTGACCGAGTCTTCAAAGCCCACCATGGCAAAGAACGCAAGCGCCGTGGCCGAGGTCACCGCCAGGAATACGCTTTTGTCTTCCGGCGTGTCGAACGCCACGACGCGCGAAAAGTCCGCCTGGCCGCCGGAAATGGCATAGAAGCCCAGGACGATGACCATCAGCAGGCCAGACAGCTCGATCAGCGTCAGCACGACGTTGGCCCGCACGCTTTCAGCCGCGCCGCGCAGGTTCACCAGCATGACCAGCAGCATGAAGCCGAGAGCGCCGAGGGTGATCCAGCGCTTTTCTGCCTCGATGCCCATGGCTGCAAACAGGTTGGCGGCGAAGGCCTGCGAGGCGGTCGCCGCCGATGTCAGGCCCGAACACATGACCGTGAAGCAGACGATGAACGTCAGGAAATGCAGGCCAAAGGCCTTGTGCACGTAAAGCGCGGCGCCCGCGGCGCGGGGGTACTTGGTGACGAGTTCAAGATAGGAGAGCGCCGTCAGCAGGGCGACCCCGAAGGCCACCAGGAACGGCAGCCAGGCCGCGCCGCCGACTTCGGCGGCCACCTGCCCGGTCAGCGCATAAACACCTGTGCCCAGGATGTCGCCGACGATGAATAGCAGCAGCAGCTTCGGGCCCATCACCCGTTTCAGCTGACCGTGGTTTTGTGAGTCTTGTGTGGCCATAGTCTGTTATTTCCTCTTATGTGGCTCTGGGAAAGCGTGCCTATGCAACGCGAAGTGCTGAAAAAAGTCTAAGTCGGCAGACGGCCGGCGTGCTGAAACCAAATGTCTAAGTTGTTGGCGGCTGTGTAAAGCCGGCTTGCGGATGCCGGGGGCGCGGCGCAAAAAAAAGCCCGGCGGGCGCCGGGCGGGTGGTTGTGCGGGATCAGTCCTGTCCGGCGGGCGGCGCCAGATCCGGCGGCAGCTTGCGTAGCGTCGCGGGCGTGCGCGATAGCTTGATGGGCGAGCCCACGCCCTTGTAGTCGCCCTGTTCCAGCACCATGCCGCGATGCCGGGTGTGCGGATGCGCAAGCGCCTGGTCCACCGTCTGCACGGCGGCGGCGGGCACGCCGGCGCGCAGCA
>DALZRX010000421.1:0-4005 GCA_032015805.1 Achromobacter sp. | reverse complement strand
GAAACCGGCCGACACGCACATGGCCAGCACCGTCTCGTAATAGCTGGGCGACGCGGCGCGCGCGAAGAAGACAAAATCATCCCCCGCCAGCTCCGCCAGGCGCACCGACTGGCGCTGCGCGAGCGGGTGCGCGTCCGGCAGGCACACGACGAAGGGCTCGGCCATCAGGTCCCGCGCCCGCACCCCGTCCGGCACCGGGTTGGCGTGGATGAAGCCCAGGTCCTGCTCCCCGCGCCGCACCGCCTCGATCTGGTCATGCGAGTTCAGCTCGGTCAGCACGTGCTCCACGTCGGGCAATTCCGTGCGCATGGCGTTCAGCAATGTGGGAAGCCCCCGGTACAGCATGGACCCGACAAAACCGATTCGCAGCCGGCCACGCAGGCCCGCGTCCACCTGGCGCACCAGCGTTCGCACTTCCTCGGCCTGGCGCAGCAGGATCACGGCCTCGCGATACAGCGCTTGTCCGGCGTCGGTCAACTCCACGTGGCGGCTGGTGCGGGCCAGAAGGCGGGCGCCGATGTTTTCTTCCAGTTGGCGGATCGCATAGCTGAGCGGCGGCTGCGAAATGTGCAGGCGTGCCGCCGCCCGGCTGAAATGGCGCTCCTCTGCCACGGCGATGAAATAGCGCAGCAGCCGCGGGTCCAGGTCCATACGTCCTCCTTAACGCACATCTATATTTATTTTGGATTGATCTACATCAAAACAGTATTTGAGTAGATGAATCAAGCGTCGCAACATAGGACATCTCCCGTTTCGACCCGGATGCCGCCATGGATACCCCTGTCCTGCCTGTCGCCTCTACCGCCACGCCCGTCCCGGACTCCCGGGGGCTGAACCTGTTTGACGCCGACCCGTACGCCGAGGCGCTGAGCCGCCGTTACCTGCCGGCCGACCTGCATTCGCACCTGCTGCCTCACCTGAGCCGCCTGGGCAAGCTGGCGGGCGGCGTGATGGACGAGCTGGCGTCGGTGGCCGACAAGCATCCCCCCACCCTGTCGGTGCGCAGCCGCGCCGGCACGGACGAGTCCCGCATCGACAAGCATCCCGCCTACGTCGAACTGGAACGCCTGGCGTACAGCGAATTCGGCCTGGCGGCGCTATCGCATCGCGGTGGCGTGCTCGGCTGGCCCGAGCCCATGCCCGCCGCGGCCAAGTACGCGCTCAGCCATCTTTTCGTGCAGGCGGAATTCGGGTTGTGCTGCCCGGTCAGCATGACGGACTCGCTGGCGCGCACCCTGCGCAAGTTCGGCGACCCCGCCCTGGTCGAACGTGTGCTGCCTCAAGTCACTTCGCAGGATTTCGACGCGCTGCGCCAGGGCGCCATGTTCATGACCGAACAGGGCGCGGGCTCGGATGTCAGCGCCACGGAAGTCACGGCCCAGGCCCAGGATGACGGCACCTGGCGCATCCACGGCGACAAGTGGTTCTGCTCGAATCCCGACGCGGGCTTTGCGATGGTGCTGGCGCGCAGCGAACCGGAGCCCGGCCTGAAGGGCGTGTCGCTCTTCCTGCTGCCGCGCGATCTGGCCGACGGCACGCACAACCACTACCGCATCCTGCGCCTGAAGGACAAGCTGGGCACGCGTTCCATGGCGAGTGGCGAGATTCGCCTGGAAGGCGCGGTCGCGTGGCTGGTGGGCGAACGTGGCCGGGGCTTCAAGCACATGGCCGACATGATCAACAACTCGCGCCTGTCCAACGGCATGCGCGCCGCCGGCCTGATGCGCCGCGCCGTCACCGAGGCCGTGTACGTATCGCAGCACCGCCGCGCCTTTGGCAAGCGGCTGATCGACATGCCGCTGATGCAGCGGCAACTGGTCAAGATGATCGTGTGGGCGGAACAGGCGCGCAGCGTCATGTTCCAGACGGCGCGCGCGCTGGCCGACGCCGATCAGGGCGCGGCGGATCCCGCATTGGCTCGGATCCTGACGCCCCTGATCAAGTTCCGCGCATGCCGCGACGCGCGCAAGGTCACCGGCGATGCGATGGAAGTGCGCGGCGGCTGCGGCTACATCGAGGAATGGACCGAGCCCCGCCTGGTGCGCGATGCGCATCTGGGCTCGATCTGGGAAGGCACGAGCAACATCGTCGCGCTCGACGTGCTGCGCGCGATCAAGCGGGAGCATTCCCTGCCCGCGCTGCGCAGCCACATCGAGCGGCTGCTGGCCGAAGGTGTGCCCTGCGCACCCGACCTGGCCGAGACGCAGGCCAACGCCCTTCAGAAAACCTATGCGCTGGCCGAACATGCCGCGCAGGGCGATCATGCCGAACTGGCCCGCCAGGCCGCTTCGCTGCTTTATCACGCGGTATCGATGGCGTCACTGCGCTGGGAAGCCACGGGCGCGGGCCTGGAAAGCCGCGCGCGGCTGGCCGACCAGGTGCTGTTGCATCGGCTGGCGCCGCGCGATCCCTACGCCATCCCATCCGATGAAAGCGCGGCCTGCAAGGCCATCCTGCAGTACGCGCTGTAGTTCCGGGCAACCCGCAGCAACCCGACGCCGGCGGCACAGCCGGCGCGCCATCCACTGGAGACAAGCATGAAACGCTATTTCGCCCCCCTGTTCCTCGCGGCCGCCGCCGCTGTCGCGGCCACGCCCGTTGCGGCGGCAGATCCCTACCCCTCCGCCCGGCCCGTCACACTGGTGGTGCCCTTCCCGCCGGGCGGCCCCACCGACGCGCTGGCGCGTCGCCTGGCGGAAAAACTGCGCGAGCCGCTCAAGCAGAATGTGATTGTCGAAAACCGCAGCGGCGCGGGCGGCAACATTGGTTCCGAGTATGTGGCCTCCGCCAAGCCCGACGGCTACACCATCCTGTTCGGCACGTCCGGCCCGCTGGCCATCAACATCAGCCTGTACAAGAAGCAGAACTACAACCCCGAGACCAGCTTCGCGCCCATCATCCGCATCGGCCACCTGCCCAACATCCTGGTCGTGAATCCGTCGGTGCCCGCCAACAACCTGCAAGAGCTGATTGCCTACGCCCAGAAGAATCCGGACAAACTGAGCTACGCCTCGTCGGGCAATGGCGCGTCGTCGCATCTGGCCGGAATCCTGTTCAACCGCATGGCCGGCACCAAGATCATGCACATCCCGTACAAGGGCACGGGGCCCGCGCTGAACGACCTGCTGGGCGGACAGGTGTCGATGTCGTTCACCGACATCCTGACCGCGCTGCCCTACATCAAGGCGGGCAAACTGCGCGCCATCGGCCTGGCGAGCGCGCAACGCTCGGATGCGCTGCCCGACCTGGCGACGTTGTCGGAGCAAGGATTGAAGGGGTATGACGTGAGCGTCTTCTTCGGCATCGTCGCGCCCAAGGACACACCGGCCGATGTGGTGAACACGCTGAACCAGGCATTCAAGACCGCGCTGTCCGATCCCTCGATCGAACAGACGCTGCGCATGCAGGGCATCGTGGAAGCGCAGGACAAGACGCCCGAGGGCCTGTCCACCTTCATCACTGCCGAAGTCCCCAAGTGGCGCGAGCTTATCCAGAGCGCCAACGTTTCCATCGACTGACGCGAGCAAACCCATGGCCCATACCCTCCCTGACGCAGGCGCCCTTGCGGGCTGCAAGGTGATCGATCTGTCGCGCGTGCTGGGCGGCCCCTACTGCACGCAGATCCTGGCCGACCACGGCGCGGACGTGCTGAAGATCGAGCCGCCCGGCGGCGACGAAACGCGCGGCTGGGGCCCGCCTTTCCTGGGCGAGACCGCCTCCTACTTCGTCGGCGTCAACCGCAACAAGGACGGCATGACGCTGGATCTGTCGCAGGCGGCCGGCCAGGAACTGCTGCGGCACCTGCTGGCCGACGCCGACGTGCTGGTCGAGAACTTCAAGCCCGGCACGCTGGAGAAGTGGGGGCTCGGCTACGAAGACCTGAAGCAGGCCTTTCCGGCGCTCATCCACTGCCGCGTCAGCGGCTTCGGCTCGGATGGCCCGCTGGGCGGGCTGCCGGGCTACGACGCCTGCGCGCAGGCCATGTGCGGACTGATGAGCGTGAAC
>DALZRX010000420.1:0-4020 GCA_032015805.1 Achromobacter sp. | reverse complement strand
CGACCCTCTCGCGCTGGCGCCAGACGGCGAAAGTGCGCTGTATTGGCTGATTGGCCGTCAGAACGCCGCCATGCTGGACCGGCTGCTGCGCGCGGGCGCCCGGCTCGATGACCCGCGGCTGCCGAAAGCGCCGTCGCGCTTCGCATTGCTCAATGCCGCCGTGGCGTCCGGCGACATGGCCATGGTGCGCCGGATCAGCGCCGCAAATGGCCAGTCGCTTGCGCAGGCCTGCCTGCCGGATAACGCGGAGTACGTATTGTTGGACAAGGCGGGCTACTTCGCGGCGTTGCGGGCGGCGGGCTTTACCGGCCATGAAGCGTCATGCGCGCGCGATGGCCATCCGTTGTTAGACCGCATCGTGACGCTGTTGCTGCAAAGCCGCCAACTGTTCAGCGCGCGGCACGACACCGCGGTGCAGGTGCTGCGCCAACTGAAGGACGCGGGCGCCGATCTGGATGCGCCGCAGGCCGGGGGCGAGACGCCGCTGAATGCCGCCATTCAACTGGGCCGCCGGGATCTGGCCGATGCGTTGCTTGCCGCTGGCGCGAGCCCTGACGCCGCCGATGGCGCCGGTCGCAGTCCCGCCTGGATTGCGCTGGAAACCGGCCAGCCGGAGCTCTTCTCGGTGTTGGCGCGTCACGGCGCGCGCTTCGAAACGGCATCGGCGCCGCCGGGCCAGTCGTTCCGGACGGCGCTCGTTTGCCACGCCGACCCGGCCTTTGCTCAAGTCCTGGAGGAGGTAGGCGCACCACTGCAGGCCGATTGCCCGTTACCGGCGCAAGGCCGGCGGGTGGGCGCCAAGGCCGCGAACAAGTCTTCGGAGGCCCTTCGTGTTCCTGGGCACTACTTCCTGCGCGGGGTGCGGGAAGTGGGCAGCGAACTGCTGTTGCTGGAAGACGGCAGCTTCGAATACCTCTTGAGCTATGGCGCCGTGGACATCAATGCGCGCGGCGCATGGCGGTCCGACGGCAAGCAGGTCTTCCTGGACACGCCGCCACGCCAGCCGTATTCCGCCATCGTGGATGTGCGCGCCGACAGCCGACCGGCCGAGCCGGGCATGCTGACTGTCCGGGTCTACCATCGCGGCCGGGCCGTCGACATCGACGTGGCGATGTCGTCGGCCAATGAAGACTACGGTAGCGGACCGCGCAAATCCGAAGGCGCGGATGGCGTCAGCGCGCCGATTGCGGCGGGCGATTTGAAGGCGCTGGCCATATTCGTGCCCCTGCCTGCGGGCGGACGCTGGCACGAGGTGGACGTGAGCAGCATCGATCCGGCCGCGCGCGCCTTGCGCATCGACATCGACGCGCCCGACGCGGCGGCCAGCGCGCCGCTGCACAAGACTCTGGTCCTGGCCGCGGATGGTGCGCTGGTCGAGACCAGCGCGGGCAGGCAATTGCGTTACGCGAAGTGACCGTGCGGGCGCGTCAAGACGGCCCGGTCATAAGCATGTGTCCCTTAACCCCGCGCCAGCGCGGGGTTAACACGGTATCCTCAATAGTTGCCGATACAATTGAACGGCTTGATCGTGCTCTCAACAGAAGGAACCATCACATGGCACATACTCTTCCCCCCCTGCCTTACGAACTCGACGCCCTGGCGCCGCATATCTCCAAGGAAACGCTGGAGTTCCACTACGGCAAGCATCACCAGACGTACGTCACGAATCTGAACAACCTGATCCCGGGCACGGAATTCGAAACGCTGTCGCTGGAAGACATCGTGAAGAAGTCCTCGGGTGGCATTTTCAACAACGCCGCCCAAGTCTGGAACCACACCTTCTACTGGAACAGCCTGGCTCCCAAGGCCGGCGGTGCTCCGTCGGGCGCGCTGGCTGACGCCATCAACGCCAAGTGGGGCAGTTTCGACGCCTTCAAGGAAGCCTTCAACAAGTCGGCCGCCGGCAACTTCGGTTCGGGCTGGACCTGGCTGGTCAAGAAGGCCGATGGCTCGGTCGACATCGTCAACACCAGCAACGCCGCCACCCCGCTCACGACGGCCGACAAGCCGCTGCTCACCTGTGATGTCTGGGAACACGCGTACTACATTGATTACCGCAACGCGCGTCCCAAGTATCTGGAAAACTTCTGGGCCCTGGCGAACTGGGATTTCGCCGCCAAGAACTTCGCCTGATCGGCGGTTTCAGGCCGGCTCGCGGCCACTGCGCCGCAGCCCCTGCACATGACCCCTCGCCCCGGCGAGGGGTTTTCTTTTGTTCAGGAAAAAGTCAGTTTCATAAACCCTGTCGATTGTCGAGTTCATTACACGGAACTGACGCGGGAACTGGCTTTTCTTCAGGGTAAGCCCTAGGCCAAACGTCGCTATTGTTGCGCTCGGTCAGCGGCTGCACTCCGGAGCGCGTGGCTGCGGCAGCGCCGCAACAAGCCGGAGGATTTACAGGGAAGGGAAGCATGTTGCGGGTATTTTCGGGGATGCGCATCGGCGCTCGCCTGACGGGGGCGTTCTTGCTGGTGGCGGTAATTGGCGGTGCGATCGGGGCTTTCGGCGTGTGGGGCCTGGCGCGAATCAATGACATGAACGACAGGCTTTACGGGACCGAGCTGCGCGGCATCTCGGATCTGAAGGAAGCCAATATCAACCTGATCTACGCCGGGCGCGCGCGAAACGCCTACCTGGCCGCGTCCACCGACCAGGAGCGGCAGGCGCTGCGCAAGCAGTTCGACGACGCCGTCAAGAATATGGACGTGCTGCGCGAGAAGGCGGCCGCGAACTTCTACGAGGCGCGGACCAAGCAGTTGCTGGCCCAGTTCAGCGAAACCGAGCAGGTGTGGAAGCGCGAGTCGGCCGCTTTCTTCGACGCGGCCAAGGCGCAGGCCCTGACGCAGACCGATCCGCGCGTGGCCGAGATCGAAAAGCGCGTCATCGCTTCGTCGCAGAAGCTTGACGACCTGATGACCAGCCTGGCGATCAGCAAGGAAAAGGCCGCCGAGCACTCGGTGCAGGAAGGCACGGATCTCTACGGCACGGTTCGCGCGATCATGATCGCGCTTGCGATCGCGGGCGTGGCCATCGGCATGCTGCTGGGCTGGCTGGTGACGCGTGGCATCGTGCGCCCGCTGGGCGAGGCCGTATCGGCCGCGCGGCTGGTGGCTGCGGGCGACCTGACCGCCGATATCCGCGTATCCACGCGCGACGAAACCGGTGACCTGATGGGCGCGCTCAAGGCCATGAACGAAAGCCTGGCTCGGATCGTCAAGGATGTGCGCGACGGCTGTGAGAGCATCGCCTCGGCGTCGTCCCAGATCGCGCAAGGCAACTCGGACCTGTCGCAGCGCACGGAAGAACAGGCCTCTTCGCTGGAAGAGACCGCGGCGTCGATGGAAGAGCTGACCAGCACGGTGCAGCAGAACGCCAACAACGCCAGCGAGGCCGACCGCCTGGTCAGCCAGGCATCGACCGTCGCCGTGCGCGGCGGCGAGGTCGTCGAAGGCGTGGTCCAGACCATGAGCGCGATCTCGGACAGCTCGCGCCGCATCGCCGATATCACCGGCGTGATCGACGGAATTGCGTTCCAGACCAACATCCTGGCGCTCAACGCCGCGGTGGAAGCGGCGCGTGCGGGCGAGCAGGGCCGCGGCTTCGCGGTCGTGGCAGGCGAGGTGCGCACGCTGGCCCAGCGCTCGGCGGTGGCAGCCAAGGAAATCAAGGCCCTGATCGACGAATCCGTGACCCGCGTCGAAGGCGGTTCGCGCCAGGTCGACGAGGCGGGACGCACGATGCGGGAAGTGGTGGACAGCGTGCGCCAGGTCGCCACTCTGGTGCGCGAGATCTCGGGCGCCTCGGAAGAGCAGTCGACCGGAATCGGCCAGGTCAACCAGGCCGTCTCGCAGATGGACACGGTGACTCAGCAAAACGCCGCGTTGGTCGAGGAGGCCGCGGCCGCAGCGTCCAGCATGCAGGAACAGGCCACCCGCCTGGCGCAGGAAGTGCGCCGCTTCAAGGTGGACGCGGGCAGTAGCTCGGCGCCGCAGGCGCAGGCCCGGCTGATGCAGGCGGAAC
>DALZRX010000419.1:1494-4026 GCA_032015805.1 Achromobacter sp. | reverse complement strand
CGGTTGGCGCGGCCATCCAGCACGGCGCGCAAACCGGCGATGGCGCGCTCGACGCAATCTTCGTCGCGCATCAGGTCCGTGCGTGCCTGCACGGCTTGCGGAGGGCGGAACGTTGCCGATGCCATCATGCCGCCAATGCGCCGCTGCCGGCCGCGTCTTCCAGCGCCGCCGCGCAGCCTTCCATATCGCCTTGCGGCGGCTGCGCCGGGCCGGCTCCGCTTTGTGGTCCCACCCAGTTGTGCACACCGGCCTTCAATTCAACCTTGCCCGGCGCATGCAACTGAATGCCGCCCCCCTCGATGCGCATGTAGGCACCGGCTGCCGTGGCAAGCACCTTTTTTGCTGCGTTGACCTCCACGGCGCCTTGCGCCGAGGCCAGCGTCACCGCCTTTTCGGCGGCCAGCCGCATCCGCGCCTTCTGGCTCTGCAGCCGCAGTTGCCCGCCTGCCGCGTGCAAACGGATACCCTGCTCCGGCACGGCCCGGCCATTGCCGCCCAGGCCCTTGGTGAACAACACGACGCCCTGCGCCACGCAAAGGGACAAGTGCGCGCCGGCAGCCCAGTTCACGTCCGGCGCCACCTGGCACAAGGTCGCGCCCGCCACGGCAAACGCATTTTTCGGCGTGTATTGGCCAATGCCCTTCGGTGCGCTGACCTGAATGTGCGGCAGGCTGTACGCGGGCACGTCCACGCCTTCCTCGGCACGCGTGCCTTCGATGATCTTGCGCACGGCGTCCAGCTCGTCCAGCGGGCGCGTCTTGTCGCCATCGCCGGACAGCTTCGCTTCCTGGCGCGCCGCCGTGGCCGACAGCTCATTGGCCTGCTCGATCGCCTTTTCCATCTGCTGGATGGCCGGCTCGCTATCGAGCAGCCCGCCCGTCGCGCCTTCACGCTTGTCCGCGCTGATCAGCAGGCCCTCGCCCGCCCGCAACGCCACCGCTTCGCTGGTTGCCAGTTCGGCGCCGTGCCCCAGGTCCGACAGCCGCTCGTTGTCCCGTTGCTGCTTCAGGTGCCCCAGGTTCAACCGCGCCTCGGCCTGCGTGGTCGAGGCCGTCAGCCGCGATTGCCCCGGCGTGTCGTCCTGCACCAACTGGTTGTAGCCGCCCATGCCCTGCCCGCTTTCAGCCAGCGCCTGTGTCTTGAAGCCCGACATCACCACGTTGTGCGCGTGCCCGGCCTCGCTGCCCGCGAACCACGCGGGCGCGTTGCCCGTGGCCTTGGCGGCGCCGGCCTGCACCTGGTTGTTGGCGGCGTTCTCGGTGCCCGCGCCGTTGTACAGCGCGCCCACCACTACCGGGCGGTCGATGTCGCCATGCAGGAACTGCACCAGCACCTCCTGCCCCAAGCGGGGCACGAAATGGCCGCCCCAATCCGATCCCGCCACCGGCTCGGCCACGCGCACCCAGGCGCCCAGCGCGTCGCTGGCCGGCGCATTGTCTTCGCCCGCCGGGTGATCCTGCCGATTGCTGGACGCGCTGCCGCGCTGCCAATGAAACTGGATCTTGATGCGATGGTCGCGGTCCGTATGGACTGGATCATTCGCCCCGACCACCAGCGCCGTCTGCGCGCCGTGCACGGTGGGGCGGGGATGCACGCGCGCGCCGTGGCCGTCCACCGTGCTGGGGCGGTACTCCAGCGTGGCGGCGATCGCCTCGAAGCGGTTGCGATAGAAATCCGCCTCTGTGCCCTCGGACCTGTCCTGGCCCTCGCCATGGCTTTCGCCCGCCGCCCCCAGGGCGTCGGCCACCGCCCGCCCCAGGCTTTCATCGAAATTGTTGCGGGCCTGATGCTCGATGCGCAGCACCACGAAATCCGCGCCCGCGCCCTGCGACGGCCCGAAGTGCCCCGTCAGCGTAAAGCGCTGCCCCGGAGCCAACGTGCGCACCGTGCCCGCGCCCTCCTGCAACGACTGCCGCACGCGCTGCGCGGACAACGCGTTGTGCGCCAGCCGCTCGCCTTGCGCGCCATCTTCGAACAGATACTGGCCGGGGTAGTCCGAATCAGCCAGCTCCAAGGCGTTGGCGAGCTTGTCCTCGACCTGCGCGCTGACCCGCCGCGCCTGCATCGCACGGTAATCCCAGGTGGCCAGCCGCACGGCGTTGGTGCGCCACGCGCGGCGCTGGCGCCAGGCCTGGATGGTGTCTTCGGTCTCGGTCGCGTCCGCGCGCTGGAACTTGATGCTGTCTTGCGGGCCGGCCTCGAATGCGCCGTTATGGTCTGCGATGACAACGGTATGGCCACCCGGCGCGCCATCCGCGGCCTCGTGCTCCACCCAATAGAAGAGTCCCTCCTCGGCCAGCAGGCGCTCGACGAAGGCGTAGTCGGTTTCGCGATATTGAATGGTCAGGCTGCGCTTGGCGTAGGCGTCCCGGTCCTTCACTTCCCAGCGCCATTGCGCTGCCACCGCGCCCTGCCCGTTGTAATCGCCAAACACGCTGTCGACGATGTCGATCACCGACAAGTCCTGGAACGCGAAGCTGTCGCGCCGCTGGCGCATCAGCGCCAGCCACGGCTCGATGCGCAGCCGGTAGC
>DALZRX010000419.1:0-1484 GCA_032015805.1 Achromobacter sp. | reverse complement strand
CCCGCCATTGGCCCCGTCAAAGCGCGCCTCCGTCACCAGGCCGCACCAGGCGCGATGCGCATCGCGGCCCAAGGCCGTTTGCAGCTTCACCTGCGCCGGCTGGCCGATCAGCGACTTCAGCGGGATGTGCGCATCGTCCGACAGCGCATCCACCACCAGCGCGAAGCCGCCATCGCTCAACTGCTCAGTGCCCCGGAGACGCTCGGCAAGCAGTTTGTCCGGCCCCAGCGGCGTGCACAGGTCGAGCAGGCGGTCGGCCTGCGTGAAGCCGGCGCCCAACGGGCTGGCGGCGGCGAGTGTCTGAGCCATGTTGACGTAGCCTCTCTGTCTTGAATCAGCTCATTCGGAAACGGAATTCGCCGTTCTTGCCCGCGCCGACGCGGATCTTGGCGATCGCCTCACCCTGCGCCATGCGGCTGAGCACCTGCTCGGCAATCCCGGGCAGCAGCGTTCCATTAAGAATGTGGTCGACATTGCGCGCACCCGTATCCACCTCGGTGCAGCGCGCCAGCACGGCTTCGACCAGCGCGTCATCCCATTCGAACACCGCCCGGTGCGTGGCGGCCACGCGGCGCGCAATCCGGCCCAGCTTCAGCGCGATGATGTGCGCCAGTGCGTCATCGTCCACCGGGAAATACGGAATGGTCTTCATGCGGCCCAGAAAGGCCGGCTTGAATGCCTTGTACAACTGCGGCATCAAGAGTTCCGACAGGGCTTCGGCAGTCGGACGCTCATCGGCCGGCTTGTTCAGGCACGCCTGCATGATGGCGCTGGAACCGATATTCGAGGTCAGGATGATCAGCGTGTTTCGAAAATCGATCTCGCGCCCTTCGGCATCGTCCATCACGCCCTTGTCGAAGACCTGGAAAAACAACTCCAGCACATCGGGGTGGGCCTTTTCGATCTCATCCAACAGCACCACGCTATAGGGCTGGCGGCGCACGGCCTCGGTCAACACGCCCCCTTCGCCATAGCCCACATAGCCGGGCGGCGACCCCTTCAAGCCCGAAATGCTGTGGGCTTCCTGGTACTCGCTCATGTTGATCGTGACCAGCTTGCGCTCGCCGCCGTACAGAATGTCGGCCAGCGCCAGGGCGGTCTCGGTCTTGCCCACGCCCGACGGGCCCACGAACAGGAACACGCCCTTGGGCTTGTCCGGGTCTTCCAGCCCCGCGCGCGCCGTGCGCACGCGCTGCGCAATGGCGTCCAGCGCGTGGTCCTGGCCGATCACACGTTCGGCAAGCAGCGGCTGCAATTGCAGCACGGTGCGGATTTCGTCGTTGACCATGCGGCCCAGCGGAATGCCTGTCCATGCCGAGATGATCTCGGCCACGATCTGCGCATCCACGCAGGCGGGCACCAAAGGCTGCTCGCCTTGCAACGCCCGCAGCTCGTCCATCAAACCCGCAAGACGCTGCTGGGCAGGCGTCAGCGGCACGGCCTGCGCCGCCTTGCGGCGTGACGAGGACGAAGGCGCCGACACG
>DALZRX010000418.1:0-4028 GCA_032015805.1 Achromobacter sp. | reverse complement strand
TCTACCTGGACGTCTACAACGTCTTCTCGAACCTGCTGATGCTGCTGGGCATCTTCGGCGGCAACCGCGAGTAACGCACCGTCGCCAGACCAGCACCGAAAGGGCCTGCATGCACATGTAGGCCCTTTTTCATTGGGTCGCCGCTTTCCTCCCCTCGTCCGACGGAGCTCCGCCATGCCCGACCGCCGCCGTTTTCTCCAGACAGCCGCCAGTGCCGCCCTTTTCGGAGCCGGCTGGCCGGCCTGGGCAGCCAATCCGGAGCAGGCCATGCTCAAGCGCGCGATCCCTTCGACGGGCGAAATGCTGCCGGTCGTGGGGTTGGGGACCGCCGACACCTTCAATGTGTCGCCCGGCGACGCGTCAGCCATGGCGCCGCTGGCCCAGGTGCTCGAAACGCTCATGAAAGCGGGCGGCACGCTGATCGACACCGCTCCCAGCTACGGCGAGGCCGAGGCCGTCACCGGCGCCCTGCTGGCCCGCGAAGGCGGCCTGCGCAAGCGCGTGTTCCTCGCCACCAAGATAAGCACGCGCGGCCACGAGTCCGCGATGCGCCAGGTGCGGCAGTCCCAGCAAGCGCTGGGCAGCGACAAGCTGGACCTGATACAGGTTCACAACCTGATCGACACGCGCAATCAGCTCGCGCTGCTACGCGATCTGAAGCAGCAGGGCGTGACGCGCTACATCGGCATCACGCACTACACGGACCACGCCCATGACGATCTGACCGAACTGGTCGAAAAGGAAAAGCCCGACTTCCTGCAGGTCAATCTGTCGATCGCCTCGCGCAGCGCTGAAAAGCGCCTCTTGCCCGCCTGCCAGGCCAACGGCGTCGCGGTGTTGATCAACCGGCCTTTCGAGGACGGCGCGCTGTTCCGGCAGGTCAAGGGCGTGGCGCTTCCCAAGCTGGCCGCCGAGATCGATTGCACGTCCTGGGCCCAGATTTTCCTGAAGTTCATCATCGGCCACCCTGCCGTCACGGCCGTCATCCCCGCCACGTCCAAACCCGCAAACATGGCGGACAACGCGCGCGCCGGCTTTGGCCGTCAACCCGACGCCGCGCTGCGCGACCGCATCGCCGCGCTGCTCGCCTGACGCCATGGCGGCCGCCCCCTTGTCCTGGCGCGCCCGCGCGACGCGGGCGCTGGGCATTCAAGAGGATGAACTCGCGCCTGCCGCGTGCGGCTTCGCGTTTTTCTTTTTCCTCTTCTGCGGCTATTTCATGCTGCGCCCCATCCGCGAAACGATGGGCATCCAGGCTGGTGTCAACCAGTTGCAATGGCTGTTCACCGCCACCTTCGTTGCCACCCTCGCCGTGGTGCCCCTCTTTGGCTGGATTTCCAGCCGCGTGCCGCGCGCGACGCTGGTGACCTGGGTCTACGCCATCTTCGCCCTGACCATGTTGGGGTTTGCTGCCCTGCTTCACCTGCAACCCGGCAGCGTCTGGGCGGCGCGCGCGTTCTACGTCTGGCTGTCGGTGTTCAATCTGTTCGTCGTTTCCATCGCCTGGAGCCTCATGGCCGACGTGTTCCGCATGGAGTCGGCCAAGCGGCTGTTCGCGCTGATCGCCGCAGGCGCCAGCGCGGGCGGCCTGTGCGGCCCGCTGCTGGGCGCCCTGCTGGCGGGCGTGCTGGGTCCTGCGGGCCTGCTCGTGCTGTCGGCCCTGCTGCTGACCGCCACGCTGCCGCTCAAGCAATGGCTGCTCGCGTGGCGCACCGCCACGCGACCGGACATCGGCCAGGAGGACATGCAGCGTCCCATCGAAGGCACCATCCTCGCCGGGCTGGCGCGGATTTTCCAGTCCCGCTACCTGCTGGGCATTTCGCTGCTCGTCGTGCTGCTCGCCACATTGAACACGTTTCTCTACATGGAACAGGCGCGGCTGGTTGCCGACGCGTTTCCCGACACCGCCCAGCGCATCCGGGTCTTCAGCGCCCTGGACTTCACCGTGCAGACGCTGGCGCTGCTGTCGCAGATCTTCATCACCGGCCGCGTGGCCGCCCGCCTGGGATTGCGCTTCCTGCTGACCGCGGTGCCCCTCGCGGTGGCGCTTGCCTTCCTGGCGCTGGCCGCTTTCCCCGTTTTCGCCGTGCTGGCGGCCGCCATGATTCTGCGCCGCGCCGGTGAGTACGCGCTGATCCGACCGGGGCGCGAGATGTTGTTCACGGCGGTCACGCCCGAAGACAAGTACAAGACCAAGAACGTCATCGACACCGTGGTCTATCGTGGCGGCGACGCGGCCAGCGGCTGGGTGAAAACCGGCATCGACATGCTGGGCTACGGCGCGGTGCTGATCGCGCTATTGGGCGCCGTCGTTGCGCTAGGCGCGGCCGCCGTCGGCTATGGATTGGGCAGGCAGGCCGATCGGCGCAATGGCGACCTTCGTTAGATTTGGCTAAATACCCATCTGATCCAGCCAAACGGAATTCCCCGCGCTCGATCGCACAATGGCGCAGCTCTCAACGCCTCGGGAATCGTCATGAAACGCACCGCCAGCCTTGCCGCCCTGTTGCTTTGCCTTGCCGCGCCCCAGGCGCACGCCGACTATCCGGATCGCCCCATCACGCTGATCGTGCCAGCCGCCGCGGGCGGCAACGCCGACATCACGGCCCGCCTCGTCGGCCAGGAAATGAGCAAGCTGCTGGGTCAGCCGGTCGTCATCGAAAACCGCGTGGGTGCCGGCGGCCGCATCGGCACGCAAGCCGTGGTCCGCGCACCGGCAGATGGCTACACCATCGGCTATGCCCACGTCGGCACGCTGGTGCTGCACCGCTACCTGTTCAAGCAGCAGCTCTACGACCTGGACCGCGACCTCAAGCCAATCGGCCTGGTCGCCGAGACGCCCAACGTGATCGTCGTGAATGCCAGTTCGCCGTACCAGGATTTGAAGGGCTTCATCGAAGCCAGCCGTGCCCAGCCGGATCGCCTGACCATGACCTCGGCCGATCCGGGCACCACCAGCGAAGTCGGCGTCAAGCTGTTCATCGCGCAGACCGGCGCCGCGGTACGCCAGATTCCCTACAAGGCCACGGCCGCGCAACTCTCGGACCTCCTGGGCGGTCACGTGGATTCCATGATGGAAAACCTGCCGCCCTTGATCGGCAACCTGAAGGACGGGCGGCTGCGCGCGCTCGCCGTCACCACCCGCAAGCGCGCCGCATCCAACCCGGATGTGCCGACGGTGGCCGAACAGGGCTATCCGGATTACGAGCAGTCCGCGTGGAGCGCGCTTGTCGCGCCTGCCGGCACGCCTGCCGCCGCGATCTCAAGACTGAATGCCGCGATGAACCAGGCGCTGCGCTCCGACGCAGTCAGCCGCGAACTGCGCAGCCGGTCCCAGGAGCCGTTGGGCGGCACGCCGCAGGATGTCCAGACCCAGATCAAAAAGGAGCTGCCCAAGTGGGAAAGCATCATCAAGGCCGCCACGCTGGAATAAGCCGCGCGCACGCGCCCAACGGAGCCGCCACATGGCCAGCCTGACCCGCGAGGATTTTTCCGTCGCCGCTGCCACCAATGCCTCGGCCTACCGGCGCGTCACGATCCCCATGCTGCGAATCGACGCGGGTCCAGGGCCTGCGGTCGCGCTGATCGCCGGCGTGCATGGCGATGAGTGGGAAGGCCAGGCCGCCATCCTCGACTTGTGGCATCAACTGCCGGACATCCTGCAGCGCGGTACCGTCTATCTGCTGCCCGCGGTGAATGCGGAGGCGTCGCTGGCCGGCACGCGGCTGTCGCCGTCCGACGGCGGAAACCTGAACCGCGCGTTCATGGGCGAGCCCGCGCGCGGCTACACGGAAGGCGTCGCCGCCGCCCTGGAGGCCCGGCTGCTTCCCCGCGTGCAGGCCATGGTGGACGTGCACAGCGGCGGCGCCTCGCTGCGCTACCTGCCGTCATCGGTCATCACGCGTTACGGCAACGATGCCTATGACGATCGCCTGCCGGCGCTGGCGCGGGCATTCGGGCTGCCCGACTGCGTGTTCTTTCGCGGCGGCGAAGCCGGTTCGATGCCTGCGGCTGCCAGCCGCCACGGC
>DALZRX010000417.1:0-4029 GCA_032015805.1 Achromobacter sp. | reverse complement strand
GACCGGCAACCCGGGCGGTTCCAGCGTCTGCACCGCGAGGTCGCTCAGGTAGCCATGGATACCAACCGCGTTGACGCCGTGGTCGGGCATCGTGGATGTGGGCGCGGCACGTTTGGAGGCGCGGCCCGCGGCGGGACGCGGTGGCGGGGAGGGCGACAGCAGCGCGCCGTCTTCGGAAAACGTGGCGGCAAGGATGAAGTCGGCTTCCGCGGCGGAATAGGCGGGGTCCCAGTGCGTGTTTTCGGGGACGTGGCAATGGCCGTAATGCCCGCTGGCCGAATCCCAGATGGCGGCGTCGCGGTTATGGCCGCCGGGATCCTTGCCGTTCTTCGCGGGTAGCGGACGGCCGGATGGCCATGTCCGGGGGATGTCGTGCTGCTGCTCGATCCACCTGCACAGGCGCGCCAGGTTGGTCAGCGCGCGGCTGTCCTTGGGCAGATGCGCGAACCCCACCAGTTCGATCTGCACGGCAGAATCGCGGTTCGTCTGGACGCCGCCCGCATCGTTGCGCAACGCTCGCGCACCCTCCGCCGTGTCGACGTGCTGAAAGATCGTGGTGGCATCAACCGTGAAGTGCGGGTCCGAGCGGTTCCGGCGGAAAGCGTCCAGCGCACCCTGCGCCGTGCTGCCTTCCGTCGTGTGATGAACGATCTTGAAGGGGCCGCCGAGATGCGCTCCGGACGAACCGGAAATGGGTCGCCACGTCGCAAATGGACATCGTGCCATCGATTGTCTCCTGGGAACGGGCGCCCGGGTTCTTGGCAAGACGACATGACGACGATGATGCGGCGCCCCTTGCTGGGATATATATGCGGACCTCATCCGCCTTGCTAGTAGCCGAAAGTATTAATCCTTGAATGCGCAATGGTGCTTACGCATCATCTGGCCCCGGTTGTGTTCATCCCGATGGACGAGGCGCGCGGCTCACGCCGCCTTTTGTATCCGCACGGGAATCGACTTGTAGCTGGGCGTGCCGCTCGCGGTGTCCTGATAATCCAGCGGGCAAAGATTGTTTGCCTCCGGGTAGTAGGCGCCGACCGAACCCGCCGCGATGTCATGCCGGATGGCTGTCAGCCGCAGGCGCCGGTGGGTCTGGCCGGGCAGGCTGGTCGTGATGTCCACCTCGTCGCCGTGCGCAATGCCGTGGCGCGCCAGGTCGGCCGCGTTCATGAACAACACGTCGCGCCGGCCGAACACGCCGCGGTAGCGGTCGTCCAGGCCATAGATGGTGGTGTTGTACTGGTCGTGGCTGCGCAGCGTGGTGAGCCGGAGGATGTTGCCCTCCACGATGTCGGGGTCTTCGCGCAGGCCCGCGAACGGAATGAATTCCGCCTTGCCCGAGGGCGTCTTCCAGATGCGTTCCGTGGGCGGCAGCGGCAGGCGAAAGCCGCCGGGTTTGCGGATGCGTTCGTTGTAGTCGCGGAAGTCTGGATAGATCTTTTCGATCAGGTCGCGGATGCGGTCGTAGTCCTCGACCAGATGCGCCCAGTCGATACGGCTGTGCGGCAGCGTCGCCCGCGCCATGCCGGCGATGATCGCCGGTTCCGAACGCAGGTGCTTCGATGCGGGCACGAGCTTGCCGCGCGAGGCGTGCACCATCGACATCGAATCCTCGACGGTGATCGACTGCGCGCCGCCCGCCTGCACGTCGCTTTCCGTGCGGCCCAGCACCGGCAGGATGATCGACGCCTTGCCGATCAGTAGGTGCGAGCGGTTCAGCTTGGTGTTCATGTGCACGGCGAGATCCAACTGGCGCATGCCGCGTTCGCATTGTTCGGTGTCGGGCAGCGCGATCGCAAAATTGCCGCCCAGGCAGATCAGCGCCTTGGCGCGGCCGGCGGCCATCGCCTTCATGGCTTCCACCGCATCGTGACCGGTCCGGTCCGGCGGCCGGAAGCCGAAGGTCTGTTCGATGTGGTCGAACATGGTGTTGTCGATCTTCTCGGTGATGCCGACCGTGCGGTTGCCCTGCACGTTGGAGTGCCCACGCAAGGGGCAGATGCCGGCGCCGGGCTTGCCGAAGTTGCCGCGCATCAGCAGCAGCGCGGCAATCTGCTGGACGTTGCTGGTGCCCTTTTCGTGCTGCGTGATGCCCATGCCATAGGTGACGATGGTGGCGTTGGCGCGGGCATAGGCCTCGGCCACCTGTTCCAGGTCACGCCGGCGCAGGCCGCTTGCCTGCTCGATGTCGGCCCAGCTCGTCGCGTCCAGATCCTCGGCGAAGGCTTCGTACCCGTGCGTGTGGCGCGCGATGAATTCGTGATCCAGCGTGTTGCGCCCGCCGCGGTCCGCGTCCATCAGCGCCTTCATGATGCCTTTGAGCGCGGCGGCGTCGCCGCCAACCTTGACCTGGAAGTACGTGGAGGCGATGGGCGTGGAGCCAAACGTGCCCATCTCGATGGGGTCCTGCGGATCGGCGAATCGCTCCAGCGACCGCTCGCGCAGTGGGTTGAACACGATGATGGGCACGCCACGGCGCGCGCATTCGTGCAGGGTGCCCATCATGCGCGGATGGTTCGTGCCGGGGTTGTGGCCCATCGAGATGATGAGATCGCACGCGTCGAAGTCTTCCAGCGACACCGTGCCCTTGCCGATGCCGATGGCCTTGGGCAGCCCGACGCTGGTGGCCTCGTGGCACATGTTGGAGCAGTCGGGAAAATTGTTGGTGCCGAACTCCCGGGCATACAGGCTGAAGAGGAACGCGGCCTCGTTGGATGCGCGGCCCGAGGTGTAGAACTCGGCCATGTCGGGATCGGGCAGGCTGGCGAGCGTCTGGCCGATGCGCGCGAATGCGTCGTCCCATTCGATGGGCTGGTAGGTGTCGCTGGCGGCGTCGTAGGCGAGCGGATGCGTCAGGCGCCCCGCGTTTTCCAGGTCGTGATCGCTCCAGGTCAGCAGTTCAGCGACTGTGTGCGCGGCGAAGAATTCCGGAGTGACGCGCTTGCGCGTCGCTTCCCAGGTGACCGCCTTTGCGCCGTTCTCACAGAACTGGAACGTCGAGGTGTGCGCCTTGTCCGGCCATGCGCACCCCGGGCAGTCGAATCCGTCGGGCTTGTTGGTGCGCAGCAGCAGCACGGGCGCTTCGGCAATGCGCATCTGGTTGGCCACCGCCTGCGCGGTCGCCTTGAGGGCGCCCCAGCCGCCCGCAGGTGCGTCGTAGCGGTGGATGCCGGTGGGTTTGCCTTGGGTCATGCGGGTCTCCGGAACTCAGGATGCATTGCGCGCGGCGGCGCCGACGGTGGTGGCGAGCCGGGCGTCGCGCGCGGCGCAATATCGGCTGGCCAGCACCGAGCCGGCCACGGCCACGATGATGGGAACAAGAAAGGCCTGGTCGACCCGGGTGAACTCCAGGATCAGGACGATGGCCGTGAGCGGCATGCGCATCGACGAGGCCAGAAAGGCGGCTGCGCCCACGACGGCGAATGCCCCGGGCGGCGCGTCGGGCCAGACCATGGTCCACAGCCCGCCCAGCACGACGGCCATCGAGGCGCCGACGGCGATGGCCGGCGTGAGCAGGCCGCCCGCCGCGCCTGCACGCAGCGTGCTGGCGACGACCGCCACTTTCAGCACTGCCAGCGTGGCGGCCAGGGGAATGGTCAGCTCATTGCCGAAACTCAGTTGTGCCGGTCCCTTGCCGTTGCCCAGCAGCGCGGGCAGGTAGATCGCCAGCACGCCGATCAGTGTGAAATTCAGCAGGCAGGCCACGGGCAGGCGCCAGCCCCGTGCCGCGTTGGCGCGCGCGGCGGCGGTCAGGCGTTGAAAACCGTGGGCCGCGCATCCGAAGACCGGACCGGCGATGATGGCCCAGACGACGAGACTCGGGCTGATCTGCATGGCGGGCACGGCGTACTGGATGTCATTGCCCAATCCGGCCCAGGCCACGACCGCGCCGATGCAGCACGCGGTGAGCGCGGCGACGACCGCAGGCCAGGCAAACGAGCCCAGCAGCCCTTCCAGGACGAAGAGCGCCGCGCCGAGCGGCACGTTGTACACGGCCGCCAGGCCCGCGCCGGCGCCGCAGGCAACGAC
>DALZRX010000416.1:1847-4035 GCA_032015805.1 Achromobacter sp. | reverse complement strand
CGACGGCCGCTGGCGGTTGGGGCCGAAGCCCGCGTCCAGGCTGGGGAAGAAGCCGGAGCGCGCTTCGCGCTGCAGGGCGCGGGCCTGGGTGAGACGGGCGGCGGCGGCCTGCAGGTCCTGGTTGGCGCGCTGCGCTTCTTCCTCGAGCTGGTTCAGGCCTTCGTCGTTGAACACTTTCCACCAGGCGCCGCGCAGGGCGTCTTCGGACGGTTCGGCAGGCTTCCAGGTGCCCGCTTCGGAGGCGGGCAGGGCGGCTTCCTTGAAGGCGGCCGGCGTGTCGGCAGTGGGGCGCTGGTAGGTGGGACCCACGGCGCAGCCGGCCAGCACGAGCAGCATGGCAAGCAGGGCAGATCCTCGGGTCAGTCTTTTGATCATGATGACTTTTCTCTTTGGGGCGCGTCCCGCCCGGTCGGACGGGACGCGCTGGCTACTCTTTTATCTGTCGGCCTACGCGTGGTGTTGCGGAGCGGGCGGCGCGTTCGGATCGATGTGCGGCACGCAGACGGGCGCTTCATGCGTCGCGGCCGAGTGCAGCTTCTTGCCGCCGATCGAGCGCAGCAGGACATAGAACACCGGCGTGAGGAACAGGCCGAACAGGGTCACGCCCAGCATGCCGAAGAACACGGCGACACCCATGGCGTGGCGCATCTCGGAACCCGCACCCGAGGACAGCACCAGCGGCACCACACCCATGATGAACGCGATGGACGTCATCAGGATGGGACGCAGGCGCAGGCGGCTGGCCTCGATGGCGGCTTCAAGCGGCGTGCGGCCGTTCATCTCGAGTTCTCGGGCGAACTCCACGATCAGGATCGCGTTCTTCGCCGACAGTCCCACCAGCACCATCAGGCCGATTTGCGTGAAGATGTTGTTGTCGTTGCCGGTGAGGTAGACGCCCGTCAGCGCGGCCAGGATGCTCATCGGCACGATCAGGATCACGGCAAGCGGCAGGGTCAGGCTTTCGTACAACGCAGCCAGCACCAGGAACACGAGCAGCACGCTGATCGGGAACACCCACAGGCCGGCGTTGCCCGCCAGGATCTGCTGGTACGTGAGGTCGGTCCATTCGAACTTCACGCCGCGCGGCAGGGTTTCGGCGGCGACTCGCTCGGCCGCGGCCTGCGCCTGGTCGGACGAGTAGCCAGGGGCCGGACCGCCGTTGATGTCCGCGGCGGTGTAGCCGTTGTAGCGCACGACCATTTCCGGACCGAACGTCTGCTTGACCGTGACGAGCGACGACAGCGGCACCATGTCGCCAGCGGCGTTGCGGGTCTTGAGCTGCAGGATGTCGTCGGCGTGGGCGCGGAACGGGGCGTCGGCCTGCGCACGCACCTGGAACACGCGGCCAAAGCGGTTGAAGTCATTGACGTACATGGAGCCCAGGTAGATCTGCATGGTGTCGAAGACTTCCGTCACCGGCACGCCAAGCTGCTTGGCCTTCACGCGGTCCAGGTCCACATCAAGCTGCGGGACGTTGATCTCGTAGCTGGAGAACGCGGGGCCCAGTTCCGGCGTCTGGCGTGCCTTTTCCAGGAAGGCCTGCTTGGCCTTGTCCAGTTCGGCATAGCCCAGCGCCGACCGGTCTTCAAGCTGGAGCTTGAAGCCGCCCAACGTGCCCAGACCCATGACGGGCGGGGGCGGGAACACGGCGATGAACGAGTCCTGGATCGTGGCGAACTTCTGGTTCAGCGATGCGGCGATGGCGTTGCCGGACAATTCGGCGTTGTTGCGTTCGCCAAAGGGCTTGAGCGTGACGAACACGATGCCGGCGCTTGAGCTGTTGGTGAAGCCGTTGATCGACAGGCCGGGGAAGGCGATGGCGGATTGCACGCCGGGTTCCTTCAGGGCGATGTCGCTCATGCGGCGGATCACGTCTTCGGTGCGGTCCAGCGAGGCGCCGTTGGGCAACTGCGTGAAGCCGATCAGGTATTGCTTGTCCTGCGCGGGCACGAAGCCGCCGGGCACCAGGTACGACACGCCGATGGTCGCGGCGACCAGCACGGCGTAGACGCCCATCGCACCGGCCTTGCGGCGGATGACGTTGGCGACGCCCGTGCCGTAGGACTCGGACGCGCGGCCGAACATGTTGTTGAACCAGTTGAAGAAGCGGCCGAAGACGCGGTTCATGCCGCGGGTCAGCCAGTCCGGCTTGTCGTGGTGGCTCTTGAGCAGCAGGGCCGACAAAGCG
>DALZRX010000416.1:633-1837 GCA_032015805.1 Achromobacter sp. | reverse complement strand
GGCGATGGTCATGGCGAACTGCTTGTAGAACTGGCCGGTCAGGCCCGTCATGAAGGCGAGCGGCACGAACACGGCGCACAGCGTCAGCGCGATGGCGATGATGGGGCCGCTCACTTCACGCATGGCCCGATAGGTCGCATCGCGCGGACTCAAGCCCGCCGCGATGTTGCGTTCGACGTTTTCAACGACCACGATGGCATCGTCCACCACGATCCCGATGGCCAGCACCATGCCGAACAGCGAGAGCGCGTTGATGGAGTAGCCGAACATCAGCAGCAACGCGAACGTCCCCACGATGGACACGGGCACTGCCAAGAGCGGAATGATGGACGCACGCCAGGTCTGCAGGAACAGGATCACCACCAGCACGACCAGCGCGATGGCCTCGAGCAGCGTGTGCACCACGGCCTCGATACTGGAGCGCACGAACTGCGTGGGGTCGTATTCGATGCGGTATTCCACGCCGGGCGGGAAGTCCTGGGCCAGCTCGGTCATGGCGGCGCGCACCTGGCTGGACACGTCCAGCGCATTGGCGCCCGGCGATTGCATGATGCCCATGCCCACCGCCTGCTTGTTGTTCAGCAGCGAACGCAGGCCGTATTCCTGGGCATCCAGTTCCACGCGGGCGACGTCGGACAGGTGCGTCACGGCGCCGTCCGGCGAGGTCTTCAGGATGATGTCGCGGAATTCCTCCTCGGTCTGCAGGCGGCCGCGCGCGTTCACGTTCAATTGCAGCGGCACGTCGCCCTGCGTGGGCGAGGCGCCGATCACGCCGGCGGCCACCTGCACGTTCTGCTCGCGGATCGCGGCGACGACTTCGGACGCGGTCATGCCGCGCTGCGCGACCTTCTGCGGATCGAGCCACACGCGCATGGAGTAGTTGCCCGAGCCCCACACCGTCACTTCGCCCACGCCAGTAATGCGCGACAGGCGGTCCTTCACGTTCAGGATCGCGTAGTTGCGCAGGTAGGTGATGTCGTAGCGGTCATTGGGCGAGATCAGGTGGACGACCAGCGTCAGGGTGGGCGAGCTCTTGACCGTGGTCACGCCCAGGCGCTGCACGTCAGGCGGCAGGCGCGGCAGTGCCTGCGACACGCGGTTCTGCACGAGCTGCTGCGCCTTGTCCGGGTCCACGCCCAGCTTGAAGTTCACCGTCAGCGTCAGGTTGCCGTCGCTGTTGGCCTGCGACTGCATGTACAGCATG
>DALZRX010000416.1:0-623 GCA_032015805.1 Achromobacter sp. | reverse complement strand
TTCCTCCAGCGGCGAGGCGACGGTTTCGGCGATGACCTTGGGGTTGGCGCCCGGATACTGCGCGCGCACCACCACCGATGGCGGCACGACTTCCGGGTATTCGGAAATGGGCAACTGGAACATGGCCAACAGACCCGCCAGCAGCACCAGGATCGACAGCACGCCGGCAAAGATCGGCCGGTCGATGAAGAATTTCGAGATATTCATGAACGTTCTCGTTAGACGCGTCGGCTCAGTTCTGCGCCGAGGCGGTCTGGACCGGGTTGCCGCGGCCGGACTTGGCGGCAACCATGGGGACGACGGTCGGGGTCACGGCATCGCCGGGCCGGATGCGCTGCAGGCCGTTGACGACGATGCGCTCGCCGGGGGCCAGGCCCGAATCGACCACGCGCAGTCCTTCCTGGTTGGCGCCCAGCTTCACCTGGCGGTAGACGGCGTGGCTCTTGTCATCCAGCACCAGCACGAAGCGCTTGTCCTGGTCGGTGCCGATGGCGCGTTCGTCGATCAGCACGGCCTCGCGGGGCTCGCTGCCGCCCAGGCGGATGCGGGCGTAGAGGCCCGGCAGCAGCGTGCCGTCGGCGTTGTCGAACTCGGCGCGCACGCGGATGGTGCCGGACGTGGCG
>DALZRX010000415.1:0-4038 GCA_032015805.1 Achromobacter sp. | reverse complement strand
TCCCAGGCCGACGCCGCGACCATCGCGCGCTGGCTGGTCCTGCAGGACGAGGCCAAGGCGGCATTCCGCTACATGGCCAACGCCTGGCAGGCGCTGCCCGCCGTCGATGGCGCCCACACGTTGGCGCGCCAGTCGCTCATGGCCGGGCAGCTCGGCGCGGCTTGCTGGCAGCTTGCCCACTCTCCGGCCGCGGACGTCGTGCGCGGACCGCTGTCCGGGATCGTGGGTTCCGAACGCAAGCTCTCGGGCAAGATGCTGCCCGTCGCGCTGCTCAAGATGTTTGCGCTGCTGGAGATGACGGGCGGGGCGTGAAGAAGCGAGGGCTGTGCAAGTCGCGCGAAGCGGGCCAGATTTGACCCAGGCGGGCCATATCTGGCCCGCTTCATTTTGTTGTGAATCAATGGTTTACCGCAAAACGGGGCAATGCTGGCTCGCGTTGGCGAGGAAACACGCGCCATCCTCGGCCCTCCCGGCGAACCCCGGGCCGAGGCGGCGGCGTGTTCCGTTCATAGCGCGTTGAATTCATTGCGGTTTACCCAGGCCAACCAGCCCTGGCACGGATTTCGCATAGGTCGCTCATGGCCGTATCGGCCCTCACGACAAAGGAATCCGTCATGCCTTCCCCCGTCCACACCGGCAAGAGCAGCAACAGGGAGGGCGCCCTCAGCTTCGAACAGATGCTGACGGAATTGAAAAAAGATCCGAACTGGCGGCCATTGCCTGACATCCGATCAGCGATGGCGCCCCATCAGGTCAGCTTCGCGGATGACTTGTCAGACACGGCCTTGTTCAACGAGCGCTATGTAGAAAGCCGGGTGTTTGCCGGAAAGTTGGCATTTGCGCTGCGCCTGACCTGTACCGCGGGCTTGGCGTCGTCGATCATCCTGGCGCTGACAATAATAAATAGCGCGTTGGCCGGTAGAAGTTGGGAAGAAATCCTCTCGCTGAACTGGATGCTCTCTCTGCTCACAGCTCTGCTGTTCGTGCTGGCCTATCGCCTCAGCACGATCGAACCGGTGTACGTCCGGTTCAACCGCCAGGCTCAACTGGTCCACATCTACCGGGGTGCCAACAAGGCTGTTACCGCGCCGTGGCGGGAAGTCCACCCCTTTACGCAGTGCGGCGCTTCCGGGCGCGCCAGGTTTTCCCTCAGACTGGTTTTTCGCACTGGCCCATCGGACCTGGAAGTGGTCTCGGGCGCATTCGACATTGCCGATGAGTCGGCGCTGGCAGGCAACCTTCTTCGCCTGGAATTCCTGCGCCGCTATATGGCCGAAGGCTTGTCGGCCATTCAACCCGATTTGGCACGCACCGTTCGAAAACGTGGGGGACTCGGCCGGCCGGCAACAGGCGGTGACGGCCTACCCGAAAAACGGGTGATCCGGGCTGGGTACTACCTGACCGGCGGCTTCTGGATCGACCGCTACCTGCTCCGTCGCGCGGCGAACTTCCAATGGCCCGAAGAGGTGCAGCGTCTATGCGCGCCGGGCGCAGACTTGAGCGCTTATGACCCCACGCCCGTGCACGCGCGCACGGATGCATATCACCGCCTCACGGGCAACGGGTTCGAGATGGTCGGCATGGATGGGAACGTGATCGGCTGAAGCCCGCGCCAAATCCGCGCAAATTGGCGCGGCGCGTTCGAACGGCCTGGACAGACGCTTATGAATTTGCGGGGGAGGGGTTTCGGCTGGAGCCTGCCGCCGGACCGTTGAACGGTCTTTTCCCGCCGTGTGCCGGTTCAGCCAGCGACGATCGGCTTGCGGCCCGGTGCGCTGCGGGCGCCGCGGCCGTAGGCGTCGTAGGTCGACGCGCTGCCGACGCCGACGTTGCGCAGGGCGTCCAGCGATTGCTGGGTGTAGCGCAGGTGCACGTCGATCAGGGCGCCATTGCGCATGTTGATTTCGCTGGCGGAGGCCGACTTGGTCAAGAGGGCCTGCCACACGCCGGAGAGCTGCGGATATTGCGCCGCTGCCTGCTCGGTGCCCACATGACCTGCGGGCAGGCCGATTTCGGTGAGCAGGTTGTCGCGCGTCTGGCTCAGGTCGACCAGTTGTTGCGCGATGCCGCGCTTGCGCTCGGTGATCTGGTTCAGCGCCTCGACGCTGCCCTGGCTGACCAGGACCTCGGTTTCTTCCTCGAGGATCGAGGAAAACTCGGAGATCAGGGTGTCTTCCTGCTTCATGCAGGATTGCAGGGAATCGACGAGGCTCATGACAGGCGGCTCAATAGAGGAAAAGGAACGGTCTATTTCAGCAGGTCGCGGGCGCTGGCGATCAGGCTGTCGGCGATGCGGCCGGTGTCGATCTTGAGCTGCCCGGATGCGATCGCGGCACGGATGGCGGCGACGCGCTCGACGTTGATGTCGTTCGAGCCGTCTTGCAGGGCCAGCATCTTGCGCGACGCCGAGCTCAGCGCGACTTGCGAGCTGCTCGAGCCGGAGGCGCTGCCGGCGCCATAGGCCTGGCTGACCGCGGACTCGGCGCGTGAACCGACAGCTTCGGCCGATAGGGGCCGGTTGGTGGTCGAATTGATTTTCAAGGTTTTCTCCGCAGGGCGTCCTGGGTCGGTTTGCGACGGATCCGCCTACTTATGTCTCTGTAACGACAAGGGCCGGAGGAACTTTAGGGTATATGAGCACCCGCGCGCAACGCCATTTGTAACATTATCTATAGCTGTATTTCCACCAGGGTGGCGTTGCGGACGATTCCGCTGACCACCTGACCGCCCGCGGTGCGCACCTGGACCACGGCGCCGGGCGCGCCCGTGTCCATGGCTTCGCCTTCGCTGCTGACCATGAAACCGTTGCCCCGCGCGTTGATGCGCACGTTCGTGCCGCGCATCACGGACTGGGCGTTGCGCAGCGATGAGCTGCGGATCGGCTGGCCGGCGTTGATCCGGAAGGCGGCGGTCATGCCGGCAACCGCCTGCGGGTCGGTGATGGCGCCGGGGGGCAGGGAAACCAGGTCGCCTTCGCGCGCGTCCAGGTCCGCCGGCGTGAGCGCCTGGCCCGCGGCAATGAGGCGCGAGGCCACGTAGTAGTGGCCGGCCACGCTGACCGATGCCTGCAAATAGGCGGTCCAGCCCTTGGGCGCATTGCAGCGCACGCCGACCGTCATCCGGGAGCGCAGTTTCATGCCCGACGGCAGAAACGGGGACAAAGAGTCGCAGGGCGCCAGTCGGTCGGTGCGCGGCGGGTCGACGGCAATGGATGCCTCGCCCGGGAGCGAGGCCAGTTGTTCCTGCAGATAGGTCTGCGCCGCAATGACGAGCGCTTCCGGCGCCTGGGTGTCCGCCACCTGGGCGTGGACGGCGCCCACCGAAGCCAGGAGCAGGGCGGCAAGGCCTGTGCGCGCGTGAAGGAGTCTTGCGGAGATTTTCATGATGGATGAATTGTAGAAGTGCGCGGCCTTCGGCAATACGTGAATTGGATGAGAAATGACGGGTTATTTGGCTGATTGTGTTACGGGTCCGGCCCCTATCATGCCGTCATCCAATGGGATAACGGTGTGTCCGAAGTCCCCGCTTTATCTGATTTGCAACGTATTCAAGGCACCACGATGCTCGACAGGCTCAACGAAGATTTCCGGTTCTACCAGCAGGCTTTGGCACTGCGCGCGCAGCGCCAGGAAGTGCTTTCCTCGAACATCGCCAACGCCGACACGCCCAACTACAAGGCGCGCGACATCGACTTCAAGGCGGCGATGCAGAGCGCCATGGAAGGCAGCATGCGCCTGGCCGATACGTCGCTCAAGCTGACGTCGGCCCGCCACATTCCGGCCAAGGCCGTGTCGCAAGGCCCGACGGACCTGCTGTACCGCCTGCCGTACCAGCCCAGCATGGACGGCAACACGGTGGACATGGACATCGAGCGCGTGCAGTTCGCCGACAACACCCTGCATTACCAGAGCACGATGCAGCTCATCTCCAGCCGTATCCGCGGGCTGCAGACCGCCATCCAGGATTGATCTTTAAAGGGAGCAACAGGCAATGTCCTTGTTGAGCATTTTCGATATCGCCGGTTCGGCGTTGAGCGCG
>DALZRX010000414.1:0-4041 GCA_032015805.1 Achromobacter sp. | reverse complement strand
GCGCGCCCGCCTCGTCCCGCCAGGCGCTATCCAGCGCGCCGGCCCGCGGCCAAAGCAGCATGGCGCAGTCGTGCTCGTGCCAATGGAAGGCGTAGCGCGGCTGCCGGCTGGCCGCCAGGGCGAAACCTGTCTGGGCGATGAGGTCCTGTTTGGAGGAAAGCGGGACGGAACGCGACATGAGGGAGTGCAGGCGTGTGGTGCGCCGGGGGACGCCCGGCAGCGGCAAGATTGGGCGTTGGGCCAGTATCGGCGCGCGGCCGTTTTCATGCAAGCCCGGCGCAGGCGCATGGTTTCCCTTGTCGCGCGTGGGATCGGCTACTGTCGCGTCGCGGTTCGCCGCCGGCACGCCCGCTTCTTACGATCTGGGTCATTCGACAAACACAAGGGGAAATCCATGATCCGCACACTTCCGACGGCGTTGTTCTCCGCCGCCCTGCTTGCCCTGCCGCTTGCCAGCGCCCTGGCCGAACCGGCCTGGCCGGACAAGCCGATTACCCTGATCGTCCCCTTCCCGGCCGGCGGCGGCACGGATCTGGTGGTGCGCACGTTGCAGCCGGCGCTGACACGCGAATTGAAGCAGACCGTGATCATCCAGAATGCCGGCGGCGCGGGCGGCACCGTGGGCTCCGGACAGGGCGCCCGCGCCAAGCCCGACGGCTACACCGCGCTGGCCGTCACCACCAGCACCACCGCGCTCGCCGCCCACCTGTACAAGAACCTGCCGTACAAGCCGGCCCAGGACTTCGATTACATCGGCTTCATCGGCACGTCGCCCTATGTACTGGCGGTGCAGCCCGCCCTGAAGGCAGCCACGCTTCCCGACCTGGTCGACGCGCTGAAAGCGCGCCACGTTGGCACGTACGCCTCGGTCGGCGCCGGCACGGTGTCGCACCTGCTGGGCGAGATGTTCAAGAAGGACGAGAAGCTGGATCTGACGCACGTCCCCTACCGTGGCGCGGCGCCCGCCTACACGGATCTGATCGGCGGTCAGGTCGACATCATGTTCGACAACCCCGTGGGCCTGGCGCCCTTCGTGCAGAGCGGCAAGCTGATCGCGGTGGCGACCACCAGCGCCACCCCCATCCTGCCCAACGTACCCACCTTCGCGGCCCAGGGCATGCCGGCCTACACGCAATCGCTCTGGTATGGCCTGGCCTTTCCCAAGGGCACGCCGCCGGCCATCGTGGAAAAGATGAACCTTGCCCTGAACACGGTGCTGCGGGACCCGGCCATTGCCGCCGACCTGGCCGCCAAGGGCGTGGACGTCAAACCCGGCACGGCCGCGGCGCTGACCCAAACCGTCTCACACGACCTCACCTTCTGGGGCAACCTCATCACCAAGACCGGAGTCCAGTTTGACTGACCTTCACCCCCACCGCCTCCCCGCCCAACCTCCCGCCGGCCAGGCGGCACTGCTGCGCGTATTCGTCGATCCGTCCCAGCCCCTGCAAGGCGGAAATCCGGTGCCGCTGGTGCTTGATGCGCACGGCATGACGGCGAGCGACATGCAGGCCCTGGCCGCGCATCACGGCCACGAGTCGTCCTTCGTGGTGCCGACCGACCGCGTTGACCACCTGTGCCAATTGCGATTCTTCGTGCCCGGCCACGAAATGGAAATGTGCGGCCACGCAACGGTGGGCACGCTCTGGGCCCTGCGGCAGTGGGAACGCTGGAGCACGCCGCGCGCTCGCGTTCAGACCTTGAGCGGCAGCGTGGACATCGAGTGGGACGACGCCGGCAATCGCGCCTGGGTGTCGCAACCTGCCGTTGCCACCTCAGCGCTCACGCCAGCGCATTGCCGCGCGATCGCCGCCGTGCTGCGCATCGACCCCGATTTGCCGGGCCTGCACATGATCAATGCCAGCACCAGCCGCGTGAAGACGTTGGTGCGGTTGCCGACCGTGGCCGACCTGGATGCCTTGGCACCGGACTTCGATGCCATGCGGGACATCTGCGAAACCATCGGGTCGACCGGCCTGTATCCCTATGCGCTGAGCGCGGACGGCGCCAGCGCGCGGCAATTTCCCAAGGCGTCCGGCTACCCCGAGGATGCCGCCACCGGCATTGCGGCCGCGGCCTTGTGGGGCTACCTGAACGAAACCGGCAGCGTGCCGGCGGACGGCATATACACGGTCCGCCAGGGCGTGGCCATGGGCTCGCCGTCGGCAATCCAGTTGCGCCGGCGCGCAGACGCCCCCGGGTGTTGGCTGAGCGGCGAAACGCAATGGATGCGGTAAGCAGTCCCTGTGCGGCCGAGTCGCGGCTAGCCGCAGCCGGCTGGCGCCTGCCGGCCGCGCCCGTTCCGCGCGGCGCCTATGCGCCCTACCACCTGGCAGCCCTGACCGGCGCAACGCTGGTCTGCATCAGCGGCCAGGCCAGCCGGCGGGACGGCACACCCATCGTCGGAATATGCGGGCATGGCGCCGATCTGGACGCGGCCCGCGCGGCGTGCGCGCAGGCCGCACTGAGCGCGCTGAGCGCCCTGCGCCAAGCCTGCGGCGGCAATTTGGACCGCGTGCGCGCCGTCCTGCAGTTGCGCGGCTACCTGCGCAGCGAGGCGGAGTTCGAAGACCACAGCGCCGTGCTGGACGGTGCATCACACGTGCTGGAAGCCGCATTCCCGCACATGCCGCGTCCGGCCCGCAGCGCGGTGGGCGTGACCAGCCTGCCAGGCAGCAGCTGGGCCGAAATCGAAATCAGCGCGCTGCTGGACGACTGCGGGTAGCCATGTCAGGTCAGCCCGCCCCGGCCGGACAGTCTTAATGCCCGGTCGAGTCGCCCTGGCGGCTGGCTTCGAACAGGAACCACGTGCGCCGCTCGGTCTCGTCGATCCAGTTCTCAATGAGGCTGGAGCTGGCGATATCGCGGTGCTCGTCGGTGACGTTATGCGCTTCGCGCAACGAGGCCGCCAGCACTTTGTTGTCTTCGCGCAGTTCGGCCAGCATGTCCAGCGGCTGCACGTAGTCGGCGTCGTTGTCGGCAATGCGCTGCGAGCGGGAAATATGCCCGATGGACCGCAGCGTGGTGCCGCCGATCTTGCGGATGCGTTCGGCGATGGGGTCCGTCATGGCGAATAGCTGGTCGCCTTGTTCGTCCAGCAGCAGGTGGTAGTCGCGAAAGTGCGGACCGCTGACGTGCCAATGGAAGTTCTTGGTCTTCAGATACAGCGCAAACACGTCGGCGAGTATCTGATTCAGCGCGGCGGAGATGTCGCGGGTGGCGTCCGACGCCAGATCGGTGGGAGTCGCCAGCGGCGCCTTGCGGCGGTCTTTCAGGGTTTTGGTGGTCTTCTCATTCAGTTTCTTGGCCATGAATCGCAGCTCCTGGATATGAATCGGAAAACGCATTCGCGGCGCGAACGGAATCGGGCCGCGTGGCGTTAGCGTAAATCCGGGCAGGCCCTTTGCCAATGGGCTGGACACCGCGAAGGAGTATGCTACGCCGCTTCGTGTTCCCCCAGATTCCTTCACGACCATGCGCGGCAATCCCGACGCCAGGCAAGGCGCCATCGCGTTGCACGGGTTCTATTTCCTGTACTACGGCCTGCAGGGCGTAAGCATCCCGTTTTTGCCCTTGTGGTTCGCCAGCCGGGGACTGGACCCAGCGCTGATCGGGCTGATCGTCGCCACGTCGTTTCTGCCCAAGATCCTGTCGACGCCGATCGTGGCGCACGTCGCGGACCAGACCGGCCGCGCCCACGCGCTGATCGCATCGGCGCTGGCCGCATCGCTGATCCTGTTCGTGTGCTATCCGTTCAGCCAGACTTCAGCTTGGCTGCTAGCGATCACGTTGCTGCTGAACGCGGTGTTCCCCGCCGTCCTGCCGCTGATGGACCGCATGGCCATCGCAAGCGGGCGCGGCCAAGGCAATTCCTACACGGTGATGCGCGCGTGCGGGTCGCTAGGCTTTGCGACGGTGACGGTGGCAGGCGGCTATCTGATCAAGACGTTCGACACGGACTGGGTGATGTGGCTGTCGATCCTGTTGATCGTCGCGTGCCTGGCGTGCGTGCGCCTGCTGCCCCAGGCGGCGCGGCCCGCG
>DALZRX010000413.1:0-4054 GCA_032015805.1 Achromobacter sp. | reverse complement strand
CTGCGGCCAAGAGGCGGTCCGCGGTGGCCCGCAGCCGGGCACGCTGACCCTCCCATGCCGAGCCGTCGCCATTGGCCGCCGCGCGTTGTTCCACGCGATTCCAGACGGTCAACAAGCTGGAAAGTGGTTCGGTCGACAGCGGCGCGTGCGGCGGACGCGCCGCCTGGGCCAACTGGTCGATCAACGCCGGCTGCAGATAGCGGGCGGCCAGCGACAGGCCTTCGTTCAGCCCGTTGCGGTCTGGCGCCTCCTTGGTAGAGCCGTAGCCGCCCACTGCCGGGTCCGCCCCGTGGGCAAGCGCAAACGTCACGCGCTCGGGCACGGCATAGGTCACGGAAGGCGTCAGGTCGCCGCTTTGCGATTCGCGCAGGGCCTCGAGCAGCGGCGTTTCCCACATGGGGCTGTTGCCGTAATACATGCGGATATAGGCGGCATTGATGTCCGCGCCCTTGGCAAGCAGCTTTTCGGCGAACCAGAACTTCTTCGGGGTTTGCAGCCCCACATGCAGCAGCGAACGCCCGTTCTTTTCGCGCGCATTCGGATTGGCGCCCTTCTCCAGCAGATAGACCAGGTTGTCGTTGTCGTTGTTGTAGTAAGCGAGCCGGCGCATCAGCAGCGGCATCCCGCTGGAGTCCACGGCATCCACCGGCGCGCCGGCGGCAATCAGGACGTCGGCCAGCGCGTAGCGCTGCGCTGCGGGGCGCGTATCTTTTCCGTCAGGCAACGCGCTGGACAGCAGCGGAAAGCCGTTGTTCGGACCATCTGCCCTGGCCCCCGCGTCCAACAAGGTCTGCACGATGTCCTGCTGCTTGCCCCGCACGGCGGCCGCAAGCGCGGATACGCCGTTTTCGTTGACCCCATTCGGGTCCTGCCCTGCGGCCAGCTCGGCCCGCACCGCTTGCAGATCATCGGCCTGGATCGCGTGAAAGATCGCCAGGCGCGGACGGCAGACCTGCGCATCCAAGGCCGTGGTCTCCAGCGCCGCGCCGATGCGGGCCGCGATGTTGCCCGGGATGGCGTCCTTGGCGGCGAGACGGCGCGTGCAATACAGCCGGTAGTCCTCGCGCGCCAAGGCTTCGTAATAGGCGCGCTGTTCACGCGACTTCTCACGCTGCTTCCAGCGCGCGTCGGCGCGGTTAAGGTAGGCGGCGGTGCGCGACGGGTCGCGCCGCAGCACGTCGGTCAGGATGCGTTCCGCCTGCGCCGTGTCGCCCGACTCGGCAAGCCAGAAGCCGTAGTCGTTCAAGGCGGTCATCATCTCGACGTCCTTGCCGCCCGGATCGATCTCGCGGTAATCCTGCGCCATGACAAAGCGGCGCAGATCGGCCAGCGCGCGATCGAACTCGGCGGTCTTCGCGCGCGGAATCGCGCGAGCCGCCTGATGCAGCGTGCGGAACGTAGCCGTCACGTCAAGCGACGCCAGGTGCTCGAAACGCACCTGTGCGGGAAACGCGTTCAGGCGCGCGGGATACTCCCGCAACGCCGTCTGCAACGTTGCGATGGCCTGCGCCCGGCGCGCCTCGTCCCACGGCCGGCCGCTCGTGACGACCGCAAGCTGCGTGTCCGCATTCACCGAAGCAGCCTCGCCCTTCTCATCCACCAAAAATCCCGTGGCTTTGCCGGGGGTGGCGGCGGGCTCGGCATGGCCGACCCAATAGAAGGCTTCGCCGGCGCGCGGGGACCTGACTACCACGTTCTCCTCACGCGACGCCTTCCAGCCTTCTGGATCGATCACCAGCGGCTGCGAGCGGAAATCCAGCCGGAAGTCCTTGCCTCCCTCGCGCAGATAGCGATACAGGTACAGCCGGTTTTCCATCTGCCCGACGAGCACGGCGTCCTTGGCGTTTTCCGTTCCCCACACACGACGTTCGGGTTCACGCAGCGGATAGCGCGACAGGCGTATCGACTCGATGACCGCCCCGATGTCGGACGCCGAAGCCGCAGGCGGCAAGGCCGCCATGCCGGCGATCGCAAGCGCGACGGCGCCAAACAGACGAGTGACAGCGGGACGGAAAAGACGCGGCATGGTGAGCGTTGGCGAATGAGAAGGACGCCGATGATACCTGTCCCCGTGAAGCGCCCTCGGGTATGTCCCAACGCAAATTCCCGCAAGATGGCACAAACGCGCCGACCTTTCGTTATATATTCGCCTCTACAACGTTTAGTTAACAGATTAATCAACTCGCTATCGCTGCAGATCATCATGGACGCCGTCCTCATGCCGCCCTCTCATCCCGACCCCAGCATTGCCGATCGGGCCCAGCGGTTTGCGCACGCCTTGCTGCGCCACGCGCCCCCTGTGCATCCCGACGCCGGCTTTTTCGCAGCGGTCATCGGCACCAGCATTGCTCATGAGGACCTCGCGCGCAGCGGCCTGTCGCCCGCCGAACTGCAGGACCTGCTCGACTACCTGTTCCCCGGTTCGCTAGGCGGCTTTGACACTGCGCTGTCGGCCCTGCGCGATCAATATGCCGCTTACGTCGGCACGGGCGCGATCGACCCGCAACCCGGCTTCACGCTCCTGATGCGCGTCCTGCTCGACGCCTACCGCGCGCCCGGACCGGACACCACGCAATGGGTCAGCAGCATCCTCGTCCTCGCGTGCCTGCGTCCCGACCATCTGTGGCGCGATCTCGGCCTGTCCGGCCGCGAAGACGTCACCGCGCTGCTTGCGCGGCACTATCCCGGACTGGTGAGCCGCAACGTGGACAATCTGCGCTGGAAAAAATTCCTGGCGTATTCGGCTCGCGAACACGCGGGCCTGCCGGTGGCGGCCGCGCCCGGATGCGGCGATTGCGAGGACAGCGGTTTCTGCTATCCGGCGGCGGCATAAAGGCGCCTTGCTCACGTTGCGGGGCACGCCCAAGCGCGAAACAAAGGCGGTAAGCCCAGCGCATCGAAACTGCGGCGCCAGGCATCGGCGTGCTATCTGGCCAGTCTTGACCCGTCCGGGCCACATTCGGCTCGATGCGCTTTCTTATTAATCAACGTGTTGCGACGGACCGGGTCAAAGTTGGCCCGGTTTTCCTGCTCTGAGCCCGGGCTTTGGCGATGGCCGGACACGTTGGATTGCGCTGCGTAGGCTGCTTCACGCACAGTGCGTTGATTTCACTGAGGTTTATCCAGGCTTTTCGAACCTGGCACGGATTTCGCATATGTCGTTGCATCCCATCCACGGGATGCCTCCGGCCCCTTCGGGCCTCACGACGACACAGGAATCCGTCATGCCAACTCCCGCCTACATCAGCATCACCGGCAAGACCCAGGGCAACATCACCCAGGGCGCCTTCACCGCCGACTCGGTCGGCAACGTCTACGTGGAAGGCCACGAAGACCAGATCCTGGTGCAAGAGATCGAGCACCGCGTCAACACCCCCACCGACCCGCAAAGCGGCCAACCCTCGGGCCAGCGCGTTCACAAGCCCTTCACGTTCACCAGCGCGCTCAACAAGGCCACGCCCCTGATGTACCAGGCCCTGGCTGCCGGCGAGATGCTGCCCAAGGTTGAAGTGAAGTGGTACCGCACGTCCATCGACGGCAAGCAGGAACACTTCTTCACCACCGAACTGGAAGACGCCACGATCGTGGACATCACGAGCGTCCTGCCGCACGCGCAGGACCCGGCCAATGCCGACTACACGCAACTCATCAAGGTCGCGATGGCGTATCGCAAGATCACCTGGACGCACGCGATCGCGGGCACGGAAGCATCGGACGACTGGCGCAAGCCGATGGAGAGCTAAGGCGCGCACGGCTGGCAAGGCTGCTGGTGCGCACTGATGCCTTGGCAGCCGATTAGCACGGCTGCCAAGGCACCAGTTGGCACGGCTGGCAAAGCACCAGTCGGCACGGCTGGCAACCCAGCCGGTGCCCACGGACCAGACCAAGCCACCTGGCAGCCAAGGCACGGAGTCGCCGCCTTCGGTAACTCCGTCTTCTTCTTGTTCATCTGCGGCCGAAACGATTGCCCCAATCGCCTCGGCCGCCCAGGATACCGAGATGCCCCGTTTATCCGACATGCGGTTCACGTTCTCTCCATCCGCGGCCGGCGTGG
>DALZRX010000412.1:0-4070 GCA_032015805.1 Achromobacter sp. | reverse complement strand
CGCCGCCAGCCGCTTCAGCCGCCTCGGCCGTCGCGCTGCGGGCTGTCGGGCTGGCATTCCCAGAATATGCGGGCGGTACACCCCGCGCAGATGTTCCGGTCCAGCCTGGCGTAGATGGAATGCAGGGCGGTCGCCTTGTCGGGAAAGATGTGATCGGCGCCCAGCCGATCCAGGAATCCGGTGCGGCGCCACATGTCCATCACCTCCGGCCGGGGCCGGTGGAAGTAGAGGTCGCCGCCCATCGCGCGCCTGGCCGCCAGTTCGTCGTCCCAGACCTGCGCGCCGGCCAGGTCGATGAAATTCATGCTCTTGGCCATCACCAACAGATGGCGGGGCGCGCCCGGCGCCGAACGCAGGTCATGCAGCCGCTGCGCCACGTGCGCCGCCGCGCCGAAATAGACCGACCCTTCCATGCGCAGCAGCTTCAGTTGCGGGCATTCGGGCAAGGCGTCCGGCTGATGCTCCAGGACGACGAAGCGGCGATCCGGCGCACGCGAATCGAAGCCCATCGTGCGCATGGCCGGCCGCGACGTGCGGTGCAGATACACCATGAGCGACAGTACCGTCCCCAGCAGAATCGCCACTTCCATGCGGATGGCGATCGTGGCGGCCAGCGTCGCGCCCGCGATGGCGCATTCGCCGGGCTGCGTGCGCAGCAGTTGCCGCCAGCGCGGAATGTCCAGCAGGGTCCAGGCCACGAGCAACAGCAACCCTGAAATCGCCGCGTGCGGGATCAGCGCCAGCAACGATGCGGACATCGCCACCAGCAGCATCAGCAACAATGCAGAAAACACCGACGCCAGCGGCGTCTTCGCGCCTGCCTCGAAGTTGGGGATCGAGCGATTGAGCGAACCGCAGGACAGATAGCACGAAAAAAAGCCGCCAACGACGTTGGACAGCCCCTGCCCCACGAATTCGCGGTTGGCATCGATGCGCTGGCCCGATCGCGAGGCCACCACCTTGGCAATGGAAATGGACTGCGCCAACGCCACGATGGTCAGCGCGAACGCCAGGCTGAGCAGATCGGGAAGCGCGCGCCAGTCGACGCTGGGGACGTGAAACGGCGGCCACGGCTGCGCAATGGCCCCCAGTACGGGCACCGGCGCGCCCCCTTGCGTGGGGACCAGTGCATTGAAGGCCCAGGCGGCAAACGTCCCCGCAACCAGGCCGATCAACATGTAGGGCTTGCGCTTGTCGAGCCGGCGCGCCAGCAAGGCGGTGGCCAACGTGACCAGCGTCACCAGCAGCGCGCCGGGATGGACCTGCCCGATATGCGTCGCGACGCTTTCCAGGACCGCGCCGGCGCCGTGCGCCTCCGGCGTCGGCAACCCCAGCGCATCCTTCAGCGCGTGCACCGCGATCAGCACCGCCGCACCGCTGGTGAACCCGAACAATGCCGAGGGCGAGATGAAGTGCGCCAGCGATCCCAGCCGCAAGACGCCCACCAGCCATTGCATCACGCCGACCAGGACGGTCACGGCCAGCGCAAGCTGGATGTAGGCGGGACTGCCCGCCGCCGCCAGCGGCGCCAGCACGGCAAACAGCGCGAGCGAATTCGCATTGGTCGGCCCGGACATCACATGGCGGCTCGAGCCGAACAAGGCCGCCACGATACAGGGCACGATGGCGGAATACAGGCCGTACTCGGGCGGCAGGCCCGCCAGCGTCGCGAACGCAACGCCCTGCGGCAGCACCAGCAGCGCGCCCAACAGGCCCGCGGCCAGATCGGCGCGCAACGTCTGCCGGTTGACGTCATCCACCCACGAGCCGAACAGCCGGCGCGCTACGTTCATTCCCCCCTGCATCATCCTGTCCTGTTCCCTGGGCATCGGCGCTCACGCCGGTCCGGCTAGGGTAAACGCTCGCCCCTGGCCGTGCAACGCGCGCTTTCAGCCCGCGTCGCCGCCGCGGCGCGACTTCATGGCCTGACCGATCGCAGCCAACGCGTCGTCCGCAATCAGCCGCGACGCCATCGGCAGCAGTTCGTCTTCTTCACGCCGGATATGCGCCTCGTAGGCCTCGGTGAATGCCTGGACCTGCTCGGGCGGCAATGGCGCCGGCCGTCCCGCCGCGATCTCGCAGAGTGTCTGGCGCAGGGGTTCCCACAAGCCGGCCAGCCGGCGATGGTCGGCCATGAGCCCGTCCACCAGCGCATGCAGGCAGACCGCATCCGAACCCGCCATCGAATCGATCAAGGCCGGGAACAGGTCTTCCTCTTCGTCTTCATGGTGATGCGCGGCGGCAGTGTCGAAGTACCGGCGCACGCTCTCGGCTGCGGTCTGCGCGGCGGCGTCGCTGCCGTGCGAGGGCAGGTGCGCGGCCAAGCGCGCCAGCGTGGCGCATTGGCGCGCGATGCGCCCATGACAGGCCGACAGCAGGGCCAGCGGATCGTCAGGGCCCGGCGCCGGGGCCGGCCCACCTGGAAAGCTCACTGCCATCGCATGCCTCCGAAAAGTTGCGTTATCCCTGCGTGCCGCGCCACCACAGGCGGACTGAATCCCACGTGCGGCCCGCGATTCCCGCCTCGGCCACCGGCTCCAGCGCCACCACGGGGAAATGCATGGCCGGCTTGCCGTCCACCGTCACCTGAAGCTCGCCCACCGTCGACTGCGCCGCAATGGGAGCGATCAGCGGGGCCTGCGGCGCCCAGACCGACTCGACCTTCGCGCCGGCGGGCACGGTGACGTAAGCGTCGCGCGAGAGACCGGCCTTCAGGCTGTCGCTTTCGCCCTTCCAGACTTCCGGCGTGGCCACGGCCTGTCCGCGCGCGTAGAGCTTGATGGTATTGAACCCCTGGAAGCCCCACTCCAGCAACTCGCGGCTTTCCTGCGTGCGCACCTTGTCCGACGCGGTGCCCACCACCACGGTGATCAACCGGCGGTGGTCGGCGCCATTGGGCCGGCGCGCCGAGGCGATCATGCAGTAGCCAGCCGATGCCGTATGCCCGGTCTTCAGGCCGTCCACGCTGGGATCCAGCCACAGCAGCCGGTTCCGGTTGGGCTGGGTGATCTTGTTGAAGGTGAACTGCCTGGCCGAATCGTAGGTCTTGTAGAGCTGCGGAAAGTCCCGGATGAAGCGGGTGGCCAGGATGGACAGGTCGCTCACGGTGGAATACGTGTCCGGATCCGGCAGTCCGTGCGGACTGGCGAAACGCGTCGCGTGCATGCCCAGGCGGACCGCCGTGTCATTCATCCGCGCGACAAAGGCCTCGACGCTGCCGGAGACTGCCTCGGCCAGCGCGATGGCCGCGTCATTGCCGGACTGGATCATCAGGCCGCGCAGCAGGTCGTCCACCGACACCTTGGAGTTCGGCTCGAGGAACATCTTTGAACTGCCCGCCGGCACTTTCCAGGCTCGCGTTGAAATCGTGACCAGTTGGCTGGCCGTCAGCTCTTTCTTTGTCAGCGCCTCGAACACCACGTAGGCCGTCATGACCTTGGTCAAGGACGCCGGCTCGATGCGCGACGTGGCCGCGTGCGACGCGATGACCTGCCCGCTGGTCTCATCCAGCAGCAGCCACGCCTTGGCCGATAGCGCCGGCGCGGGCATCGATCGCGCCATGGCGCCGGATATACAGGCGGTCGCAACGAGCAGGCTCGCCGCCAACTTCTTCATCAACATATAGGTGCTTCACTTCCATGCAGGTTTTTCTTGGGTGCGCACGACCGCGAGGAAAAGGCCTGATTCCAGGGCTTTTCTGTCGCTGAGTGCCGCGCGCGCCGCCCGCAATTGGAACATGCGCCGCAAGATAGGTTCACCTGCCCGCATCGCAAGACCCCTTGCCGGCGCGCTTTTGCAGCGATTCGGGCAACGCGCGCAGGCTGCGGAATGCGGCCGCAAAGTCGCCAGCGAATGTCACGCCATCTTGCGAAACCCCTTGCAGAAGGCACTTTTCTGTGTCGAAAACAACAAACAGTGGCTTAAAACCCGTTGGAAAGCCGCATTTAGCGCCACTCTTCCGCTATCATCGGGCGCGTAGCGTCAAACGCCGATACCCGGCACGCGCTGCTCCATGCCCTCAACATACGGATTTTGACCATGGCCACGAAAGCTAAAGCTCCTGCCAAGAA
>DALZRX010000411.1:0-4077 GCA_032015805.1 Achromobacter sp. | reverse complement strand
GGCCAGGGCCTTTTCAGCGCCGCCCGAGCGGCCGAGATGGTCGAAACGGTCTATGCGCGCTGGCTGGGCGAACGGCGCCGGCCGGCGCCGGTTGCGCCCCGCGGCTCAATGCCATAACAACGCGTTCATGGCTTCTACCAGGCGGTCGCGGTAGCGCGGCAGCAGCGTCCGTACTTGCGTCTGCCTTTGTTTCCAGGCGTCGGGCTCGGCGCCCGGCGCGATGCGTGGCGCCGCCCAGATCGGATCGGGAAAATGCCGGTCGCCGCGCCAGCGCGGTATCACGTGCCAATGCAGGTGCGGCACCATGTTGCCCAGTGACGCCAGATTGATCTTGTCCGGCGTCAGGACCGCCTGCTGCGTTTCCTCCACCACGTACACCGCCCGCATCAGCAGGTCGCGCCCGTGCGTGGACAAGCTGGTCATCTCGGGCAGGTGGCCGTTCCAGATCACGCGCGTGAAGCCTGGATAGTCGGCGTCCTCGACCTCGATGATGCGCAGGTGCGGCCCGCGCCACAGCAGCGTGCCGCCGTCTTCCTGGCACAGCGGACAGTTGGGATCGCGCGCGCTCAAGCCATCACCCTGCGGTACTGGATGAAGCCGGATCGGTCGGCGATGCGGTCGTAAAGCTGCATGGCGGTCGCGTTGGTCTCGTGCGTCAGCCAATAGACGCGCGCGCAGTTGGCGGCGGCGGCCTCGGCGTAGACGTGCTCGATCAGTTTGCGGCCAGCGCCGGTGCCGCGTGCTTCCTGGTCCACATAGAGGTCCTGAAGGTAGCAGTAATCGCCGGCGGTCCAGGTGGACGGATGGAAGATCCAGTGCACCATGCCGACAGCCCGGCCGCTTTCATAGGCGAGCGCCGCATGCATGGGTTCGGCGGGATCCAGGAAGCGCGCCCAGGTGTTGCGCGTGACGGCGTCGTCGATGCTGACGCGGTAGAAGTCCTGGTAGCCCTTCCACAGCGGCAGCCAGGCGTCGAAGTCAGCGGCAACGATGGAACGGATTTCTGCGGTACTCATGGCGCTAGGCCTCCTGACGGTCTTCAGAGTTGGGTTTCCATGGCTTCGACGATATGCCGCAGCACCTGCAGCCGAGCGTAACGCTTGTCGTTGGCCGACACCAGATGCCAGGGCGCATGGGCCACGTCGGTTCGCGTCATCATCTCGTTGGCGGCTGCCGCGTACTCGCGCCACTTCTCGCGGTTGCGCCAGTCTTCAGGCGTGATCTTGAAGTTCTTGAAGGGCGACTTCTCGCGCTCGTGAAAGCGTTCAAGCTGTTCCTCGGGCGTGACGGCCAGCCAGAACTTGAGCACCAGCGCGCCGCTGGCGGCGAGCTGTTCTTCGAAGTCGTTGATCTCGGCGTAGGCGCGGCGCCATTTGGCGGGTGGAATCAGCTTCTCGACGCGCTCGACCAGCACGCGGCCGTACCAGGAACGATCGAAGATCGCGATGCGCCCATGGCGCGGAATGCGGCGCCAGAATCGCCACAGATAGGGCCGGGCCAGTTCCTCGGTGGTGGGCGCGGACACGGGCGTGATGTCGAACTGCCGGGCGTCCAGGGCGTGGGTGACGCGGCGGATGGCGCCGCCCTTGCCGGCGGCATCCTGGCCTTCGAACACCAGGATCAGGGAACGATCCCTGAACCTGTCGGACCGGGCAGCGCGCGCCAGCCGGCCTTGCAGCAGCCCGAGTTCGGATTCGTAGGCTTCCTTGTCCACCTTGGCGTCGTAGTCCAGCTTGCCCAGGCGGTCCACGATGCGCGTCGCGCGGGAATGCGCCCCGAAGGCGGGCGGCAGGCGGGGCACGCCGCGCCGGCGCAGGGCTGTCAGCACCGCCTCGGCCGTTCGCGCGGCGCGCATGTGCTCGTCCGCGCTGGGAATCACCACCCACGGTGCATGGCCGCAGTCGGTGTGATTGAGGACGACGTGGGCGCCGGCCCGGATGCGGTCGAACCGCCGGTTGACCTTCATGTCCACCGGGCTGACCTGCCAAGCCGTCTCGGGGCTGGCAAGCAGGCGCTGCGCACGTGTCTTCTGCGCCTTGGCGGACAGGTGGAACCACAGCTTGACGATCTGCACGCCTTCCGAGGCCAGCATGGTCTCGAAGCGCAGGATGGCGGCAGCGTGGGCCTCGAGGGCATGCGGGTTGGGCTTCTTGCGAACGGCTTCGATCAAGAGCGGCACGTACCAGGAGCCGAACACGATGGCGGTGCTGCCCTTGGGCGGCAGGTCGCGCCAGTAGCGCCACAGCGGCGGGCGATCGAGCTCCTCGCCTTCGCGCGGCCCGTAGGCGAGCGTGCGGATGTGGCGAGGATCCATCCATTCGTTGAGCAGGTTGATCGTGGCGCCCTTGCCGGCGCCATCGATGCCGGCGACGACGATCAGCAGCGACCGGTCGGCCTGCCGCAGGCGTTCGTACTGCGCGTTCAGCAGCGCCACCCGCAGCCGCTCCTCGAGCGCCTTGAATTCATCTTTGGACAGGATCGGGTCGGCTTCGGCTTCTGCGAACATGGATGCTTCGGATCGGGTGGCTGCGATCGGGCGATCTTGCGGGATAAGGCTGCGCGGCGCAAGTGCGCCGCGGCCGTGTGTCAGAGCGCGTTGACGGGAATCTTGAGGTATCGCACGCCGTTGTCTTCGGCGGGCGGGAAATGGCCCGCGCGGATGTTCACCTGGATTGCGGGCAGGATCAGCGTGGGCATCGACAGCGTTGCGTCGCGCCGCGTTCGCATCGCGACAAATTCGTCCTCGGTGACGCCGTCCCGCACATGCACGTTGCCGCGGCGCTGGTCGCCCACGGTGGTCTGCCAGGCGGCCTCGCGGCCTGCGGGCGGATAGTCGTGGCACATGAAAAGCCGCGTGCCCTCCGGCAGGCTCAGCAGGCGGCGTATCGACTGATAAAGCAGATGCGCGTCGCCGCCCGGAAAGTCGCAGCGCGCAGTGCCGACATCCGGCATGAACAGGGTGTCGCCCACGAATGCCGCATCGCCGATCAGGTAGGCCATGTCGGCCGGCGTGTGCCCCGGCACGTGGATGGCCGTGGCGGTCAGCGCGCCAATCTGGAAGGTTTCGCCGTCGGCGAACAGATGGCCGAACTGCGAGCCGTCGAGCTGAAATTCCGGTTCCAGGTTCAGGATCTTCTTGAAAACGTCCTGCACGGTTCGGATGCTCTGGCCAATGGCGATGACGCCACCGAGCTGCCGTTGCAGGTAGGGGGCGGCGGAAAGATGGTCGGCGTGGGCGTGGGTTTCGAGCAGCCAGACCGTCCGGAGCCCGCGCTCGCGCACGTAGTTCGCCACGCGGTCGGCGTTGGCCGTGCTGCTGCGGCCCGATTTGGGGTCGTAGTCGAGCACCGAGTCGATGATGGCGCACGCGCCGCCGGGCGCAGGCTCGTGCACGACGTAGGTGATGGTCGCGGTGGCGGGGTCGAAGAAGGCCTGGATTTGCGGGTTCATGGGTGCTCGCGTGAGGGGCGCGCGGCGGCGGCCCGGCAGGTCAATTTACGAAATTGAATAATATTTGCGCATAGTTTATTCATAAATATAATGACGCCGCTATCCGCCAAGCGTCCGACACACCGACCCATGAACGCCCCACTTACCGATTGCGAAGTCGCCGTCCTGCGCGAATCCGCCAGCCAGGCCTGCGCGCTGCTCAAGGCCCTGGCCAACGAAGACCGCTTGCTGCTGCTGTGCCAACTGGTCCAGAATGAACGCAACGTCGGCGAGCTTGAATCGCTGACCGGCATTCGTCAGCCGACGCTCTCGCAACAGCTTGGCGTGCTGCGCGACGAAGGCTTGGTCACCACCCGCCGCGAGGGCAAGTACGTCTATTACCAGATGGCCAGCTTTGAGGTCAGCCAGGTGATGAAAACGCTATCCAGTTTGTACTGCGGACGCGCCATGGAGTCACTCAAGTGAACGTGGACTGGTCCGCCTTCACCCCGGGCGCCGGCACGGCCGGCGGCTTGCTCATCGGCGCCGGTGCGGTGCTGCTGATGCTGGGCGCGGGGCGCATCGCGGGCATTAGCGGCATCGTGGGCGGACTGCTTCTGCCCGAGCGCGGCGGGGGCTGGCGGGTGG
>DALZRX010000410.1:0-4099 GCA_032015805.1 Achromobacter sp. | reverse complement strand
GGCCGGACGCGCGCGGCGCCAGACTGCGCCCGGCTGGTTGCAGGCAACGGGGGAACGGACGAAGGGATTCATAGGGCTCTCCTGACGGGTCCGGGCGCGACGGTTGCCGCGCCCCGTTCCCATCATCGGGGCGGGCCGCCCGTGGCGCCCGGCCGGTGAACCAAAACATCCACCCCGGCAACCACCCGGGCGAAAAAAAGCCACCGCATCGCGGTGGCTCGGTGGGATGTCCCGCAGGCGCGGTTACTTGCGGGCGCGCCAGTAGCGCACGTACTCGGCCACGCCGGTCTGCACATCGCGCATGGGCGCGGAAAAACCGGCCGCGCGAAGCTGCGTGACATCGGCCTGCGTATAGCTTTGGTAGCGGCCCTTGAGATCATCCGGAAACGGGATGTAGCGGATCAGGTCCAGTTCAGCCAACTGAGCCAGCGTCAGCTCGGCCTCGCCACGCTCGGCACGCAGCGTGTTCACCACCGCGGCCGCCACGTCATTGAACGGCTGCGCTTTGCCGGTGCCGCAGTTGAAAATGCCGGATTGCTCGGGATGATCCAGGAAGTGCAGGTTGACGGCGACCACATCCTCGACCGAGATGAAGTCGCGGCTCTGGCCGCCGTCCACATAGCCGTCCCAGCCCGCAAAGAGGCGCACATGGCCGTGCTCCAGGAACTGGTTCATGTTGTGGAACGCCACCGAGGCCATGCGGCCCTTGTGCTGCTCGTGCGGACCGTACACGTTGAAGTAGCGCAGGCCCACGACCTGCGCCGTCAGGCTGTCCATGCGCTTGCGCAGGACCTGGTCGAACAGCAGTTTGGAATAGCCGTAGACGTTCAGGGGGCCTTCGTTGTCGGGGTGCTCGACGTAGGTCGTCGAACCGCCGTACACGGCGGCGGACGACGCATACAGGAACGGCACACGGCGCGCCTGGCAGAACTCGAAGAGTTCGAGGGTGACCCGGTAGTTGTTGTCCAGCATGTAGCGGCCGTTGCGCTCGGTCGTGTCCGAGCAGGCGCCCTGATGCAGCACGGCGCGGACGTCGGGCAGGCTGCCGTCGGCGACGCGCCGGCGGAAGTCGTCCTTGTCCATGTAGTCGGCAATCTTGCAGTCGACGAGATTGACGAACTTGTCGCCCTCGGTCAGGTCATCGACGGCAATGATGTCTTCGATGCCCCGGCGGTTGAGCCCGCGAACCAGGTTGCTGCCAATGAAGCCCGCGGCTCCGGTAACGACGATCATGAGGATTCTCCTGCCAATTCCGCGGCGGTGACGACGGACGTGCCCAGCTTGCCGACGGCGATGCCACCGGCCTTGTTGGCCCAGCCCATGGCTTCAGCCCATGGCAGGCCGATGGCGCGCGTGACCGCCAGCGTGGCAAGCACGGTGTCGCCCGCGCCGGATACGTCGAACACTTCGTGCGCCTGCGCGTCGGTGTGGTCGCGTCCCGCATGGGAAAACAAAGTCATGCCCTGCTCGGAACGCGTCACGAGCAAGGCTTCCAGGTCCAGGTCGGCGCGCAGGCGCTGCGCGCGATCGGTCAATTCGGCTTCGGAATTCCAGCGGCCCACGGCCTGCTGCATTTCCGAGCGATTGGGGGTGACCAGCGTTGCGCCGCGATAGCGCGAATAGTCGTCACCCTTGGGATCCACGAGCACCGGGATGCCCGCATTGCGCGCAAGCGAAATCAGCGACTCCACACGGGTCAGCACGCCTTTGGCGTAGTCCGAGAGCACGACGATATCGTGGTTGGCCAAGTGGCGCGCCAGGGCCGCGTCAACCGCGTCCAGCGACGCCTGCGACGGGATCTGTTCGAAATCGACGCGCAGCAATTGCTGCTGGCGGCCCAGCACGCGCATCTTCAGAGTGGTGTGCAGGTCGGCATCGGCAATCAGGTCGCCCTGGATACCGGCGTCGGCTGCCAGGCGCCGGACGCTGTCGCCGGCTTCGTCCGGTCCCAGCACGCCGACCAGCGTCACATGGCCGCCCAGGGCGGCAACGTTGCGAGCCACGTTGGCGGCGCCGCCCAGTCGGTCTTCGCGGCGCGCAACCCGCACGACCGGCACCGGCGCCTCGGGGGAGATGCGCTCCACTTCGCCAAACCAGTAGCGGTCCAGCATCACGTCGCCAACCACGAGCACGCGGCTACGCGAAATGGCTTCGGCGGGAAAAGATTTCATTCAAGTTCTTCCAGACGGCGCGGCGCATAGGTTTCCCAGGCGTTGCAGCCGGGGCATTGCCAGTAAAAGCGACGCGCTTGAAAACCGCAACTGCGGCATGCATATCGATCGAGCCGTTGCGTGTGCTTGTGGATGAGGCTGCGCAGCAGGGTGAGGTCGGCGCCGGGCACCGGGCCGTGGTCGCCGTCGCCTTCGCCGTTGGCGAGCTCCGCCTCCAGCAGGCGATCCAGGCCCAGCAGTGAAGGATGGCTGCGGAGCGCGCCCCGGGCGAAGGCCCAGGCGGTCGCGGCGCCCTGCTGCACGCGCAGTTCTCGGAACACCACATTGAAGAGGTCCAGGGACGCATGGCGGCTGTACTGCTTCTGCAGAAAATCCAGGCCTGCGGCGGCCTGGTTGGCGTTGCGGTAATTCGCCAGCAACTGCTCGGCCACCAGCCCGGCGTACTCGGACGCGTCGGTCATGACCGATTCCAGGTATAGCCTTTCGCGCTTCGGATCCTGTTCCATCAGCGCCAGGCGCGCGCGCAGCATGGCGGTACGCACCATGGCGCCCTTGCCTGCGGCGGCATCGGTGGTGGCCAATGCGTGGTCCGCCGCATCCAGCGCCTTGTGCGCGCCCTCGACGTCGGCGGGCTTGGCCGTGAGCGCGGACTGGGCCTGTTCGCAGTAGTAATGGACGATTTGCGGGACGGGTTCGTCGACCAGACCCTGCAAGGTCTTGACGGCCTCGATTGCACGCGGCCAATCGTGTTCGGACTCATAGATGCGGATCAGCGAGCGCAGCGCGGGCAAGGCGTAGCGCGTGTCCTTGAGCTGCTCGAAGCCGCTTTCGGCACGGTCCAGCATCCCCGCCTTCAGGAAGTCCTGCGCCAGTTCGTGCTGCGCGTGCTCGCGTTCGGCCTGCGGCAGGTCGGAACGGTTCAACAGGCTTTGGTGCACGCGGATGGCGCGCTCCATTTCGCCGCGGCGGCGGAACAGGCTGCCCAAGGCAAAGTGCAGCTCCGTGGTTTCAGGGTCCAGCTTGGCGACTTCGACGAAGGCGTCGATGGCGCGGTCCGGTTCTTCGTTGAGCAGGAAATTCAGCCCGCGGAAATAGGAGTCGGGCAGGCTGCGCGTTTCACGCAGCATTTGCCGGATGTCAAAGCGCGCGGCCAGCCAGCCCAGCGCAAAGAGCACCGGTACGAATATCAACCACCAAGGTTCAAAATCCACTATTCGGACTCATGCGGTAATTCGGTGCGAAGGAAAAGGCGACTCGACGTCACAGCGGCGACATGGGTGCCACGGCTTCGGGCGGCACCACCGGAGTATTGCCGCTGGCGGCGGCCTGGATGCGATCCAGTTCGCGGCGCAGGCGAATGGCCTCGCGGCGGCGGCGCAGCGCGGCGGGAACGGTCAACAGCAGCCCGAACAACGCACCAAGCACGAACACGACCAGCATGACGACGATCAGCGGGACGTCCTGGACAACGTAGTCGGCGTAGAACTTCACGGCGACGGGGTCGGTGTTCTTCAAGGCGAACATCAACACCGCCACAAAGACGAGCAATCGCAGGGCCCAGACGAGATAGCGCATGGCGCATGCTCCAGATGATTCGAGACCGTCAATTGTAAGCGACGTCTTCATGGCGAGAGAAAAAAAAGCCCCAGGGCGGAGCATGACCGGCCCCTGCGAGGGCCGGACGGACGTGTGGGCCGGCGCCGCAAAAACAAAGCCCCTTGATTTCTCAAGGGGCTATGTTCGCGGTCCGATCTGCCCGAAGGCAGCCCTGCCAGGCCGACGCGTCAATGCATGGCGTGCAAACCTGCCATGGATGACGGCATCGACTCGCTCGATCCAGAGGATTGAGCGTCCTCGTCATTGCCGCCGACCAGGTCCACCCGCTCGCGCAATTCCTTGCCCGCCTTGAAGTGCGGCACCTGTTTGCC
>DALZRX010000409.1:0-4110 GCA_032015805.1 Achromobacter sp. | reverse complement strand
GGCGTCACTGGCACGGCTCGCCCCCGCGCGCACGTTTCGATGCGGTGGTCTTCGACGACGGCCAGCCGGCCTGGCTGCGGGGCGCATTCTGGCTGCCATGACGCGGGCAGCGCCGCCCTGCTTGATCGTTGCGTGCGGACAGAACCACGGCCCTGCCCCGTGAGATAATCGCGCCCATGGATATGACCTCTCGTATGACGTCGCACTTTCGCGACGCCATGGCCGCTCACGAACAAAGCATGAACGTCCTGGCCGAACCGCTGGCTGTGGCAGTGGACGTGCTGTTCGGCGCCCTGGCGAACAACGGCAAGATTCTGGCTTGCGGCAATGGCGGCTCGGCCGCCGATGCGCAACATTTCATCGCGGAACTGGTGGGCCGCTTCGAACGCGAACGCCTGCCGCTCGCGGGCATTGCCCTCAACACGGACACCTCGATCCTCACGGCGGTCGGCAACGACTACGGCTTCGACGAAATCTTCGAGCGCCAGGTCAACGCCTTCGGGCAAGCCGGCGACGTGTTGGTGGCCATCTCCACCAGCGGAAATTCGCCCAACGTGGTCCGCGCCATGGAAGCCGCCAGCGCCCGCGAGATGCACGTCCTGGCCTTGACCGGCAAGGGCGGCGGCGTCATGGGGGAACTCATTACCCCGATGGACGTCCATCTATGTGTTCCCAGCGATCGCACCATGCGCATCCAGGAAGTCCATATTCTGCTGCTGCACGCGCTGTGCGACGGCATTGACGCTCTTCTGCTTGGAGACACCGAATGATTCTTGACGCCAGACCCGCAGTCCGCCCGCTGTTGCTTGCCGCCGCGCTGTCCACCGCGGCGCTTTCGCTGTCGGCCTGCGCGCCCTTGATCGTGGGCGGCGCCGCCGCCACCACGGCGGTTGTCGTCACCGACCGCCGCACGTCCGGCGTCCAGCTCGAGGACCAGAACATGGCCTTCAAGGCGCAGAGCCAGATCGCCCAGAAGCTGGGCGACACCGCGCGCGTCAATGCCATGGCCTATGGCGGCCACCTGCTGCTGACGGGCGACGTGCCCACCGAAGAAGCCAAGAACCAGGCCACCGCCATCGCCCAAAGCGTGGAAAACGTGAAGCAGGTCATCAACCAGCTCAACGTGGGACCCATCGCGTCGTTCGGCGTGCGCTCCAACGACACCTGGCTGACCTCCAAGGTCAAGACCGCGCTCATCAACACCAAGTACGTGCCGTCCGGCACCATCGCGGTGACGACCGACCGCGGCGTCGTCTACCTGATGGGCAAAGTCACGCAAGCCGAAGGCGAGTACGCAGCCAATGCCACCGCGGACGTCGGCGGCGTGACCAAGGTGGTCAAGCTCTTTGAAACCATCAGCCGCGAAGAAGCCATCCGCCTGTCGGGTAGCGGTTCCAAACCCGCCACCACGGAAAGCAAGGCGCCCATCGAAAGCGGCACCGGTCCAGCCACCGATGGCGCGGCCGGCGCAGGCGGCACGAGCAGCGGCGTAGAGGCAATGCCCATCAAATGAAAAAAGCCATCGTAGCCCTCGCGGTCCTCGTTGCCGTCGGCATCGGCGCCTGGTTCGCCATGCGCCCGGCCCAGACCGCTCCCGACGTCACCTTCACCACGCTGGAAGGCAAGACGTTCTCCATGCAGGACCTGCGCGGCAAGGTCGTGCTGGTCAAGTTCTGGGCAACCAGCTGTGTCACCTGCGTCAAGCAGATGCCCGACACCATCTCCGCCTACAACGAGTACGCGGACAAGGGCTACGAAGCCATCGCGGTCGCCATGAACTACGACCCGCCCAACTTCGTGCTCAATTTCGCCGAAACCCGCAAGCTGCCGTTCCCCGTCGCGCTGGACACCAAGGGCGACATCGCGCGCGCCTTCGGCGACATCCGCCTGACGCCCACGGCGTTCCTCATCGACAAAGAGGGACACATCATCAAGCGCTATCTGGGTGAGTACGACAAGGCCGAGTTCCACGCCACCGTCGAAAAGGCCTTGGCCGCAGGCTGATCTGCCGGCCGCGCTGTTCCCAAGAATCGCCCGCCGGGGCGATTTTTTTTTGCCCCCGCCCTTCTTGGCTTGCCGCCAATGAAAAAGCCGCCCGGTTTCCACGGGCGGCTTTTTTTTGCATGGGGCGTCCTGATTGCCAGGCGCGGGCGGTTGCAGCCGCCCGCCATCCCACGCCTCAGAAGGCGGGAACCACCGCACCCTTGTACTTTTCCTGGATGAAGGTCTTGACCTCCGGCGAGTGCAACGCGTCGACCAGCTTCTTGATTCCCGGCGCGTCCTTGTTGTCGCTGCGGGTCACGAGGACGTTGGCGTACGGCGAGTCGGCGCCTTCGATGAACAGCGCATCCTTGGTCGGCACGAGTCCGGCTTCCAGCGCGTAGTTGGTGTTGATCAGCGCCAGGTCCACGTCGTCCAGCGCGCGCGGCAGCATGGCCGCTTCCAGTTCGCGGAACTTCAGCTTCTTGGGGTTCTCGACGACATCCGCGGCGGTCGCCAGGATGTTCGACGGGTCCTTGAGCTTGATGACGCCCTGCTTTTGCAGCAGCACCAGCGCGCGGCCGCCGTTGGACGGGTCATTGGGAATGGCGACCGTTGCGCCGTCCTTCAGGTCCGACAGGCTCTTGATCTTCTTGGAGTAGCCGCCGAAGGGCTCGACGTGGACCAGCGCCACGGGAACGAGCGTCGCCTTGCGGTCCTTGTTGAAGCTTTCCAGATACGGCTTGTGCTGGAAGAAGTTGGCGTCGAGCTGCTTGTCCGCCAACTGCATATTGGGCTGCACGTAGTCGCTGAACACCTTGATGTCGAGCTCCACGCCTTCCTTGGCGAGCTTGGGCTTGACCACTTCCAGGATCTCGGCGTGCGGCACCTGGGTGGCGCCCACCACCACTTTTTCGGCGTGGGCCGCGTTGGCGGCAACCAGAAGGGCCGACGCAGCCAGGGCGGAACGGACGAAGTTCAAACGCATGTCTTGCCTCTTTTATGAATGAAATACCGGGATCGATGTCCCGCAGGCTCGGGCGCACCCCCTTTTGCGGGGCCTGCCGTGGTGAAAACGCCCCCAATTTACCTGAATGCCGGTTATTTGTCGGGCATATGGACATAGGTTTGCAGCATAAGAAACCTGTGGGGACTACAATCCGTCGTATGCTTGCGCTAGCGCGTCCCAACCGCGTTCTTGTGCAGGCATTTTTTTAACGCCCGCCAACTTACCTGATATTTATTGCCGACTTAGCTGCCATGACCGACACCCCCGACCCTGCTGCCGTTTCGTCTCCCGCCGTCAAAGCCGCCGTGCTGTCCGAGGCTCTGCCGTATATCCGACGATTTCACGGCAAGACCATCGTGGTCAAGTACGGCGGCAACGCCATGACGGAAGAGCGATTGCAGCGCAGCTTCGCGCACGATGTCGTGCTGCTCAAGCTGGTGGGTTTGAACCCGGTGGTGGTCCACGGTGGTGGTCCGCAGATCGATGACGCCCTGCGCCGCATCGGCAAGCAAGGCACCTTCATCCAGGGCATGCGCGTCACCGACGCCGAGACCATGGAAGTCGTGGAATGGGTGCTGGGCGGCCAGGTCCAGCAGGACATCGTCATGATGATCAACGAGGTCGGCGGCAAGGCCGTGGGCCTGACCGGCAAGGACGGTGGCCTGATCCAGGCCCAGAAGAAACTGATGGCCAACAAGGACAATCCGTCCGAGCCCATCGACATCGGCTTCGTCGGCGACATCACCATGGTCGAGCCGGCCGTCGTGAAAGCCCTGCAGGACGACCAGTTCATTCCGGTCATCTCGCCCATCGGTTATGGCGAGGACGGCACGGCGTACAACATCAACGCTGACGTCGTCGCCGGCAAGATGGCCGAAGTGCTGGGCGCCGAAAAGCTGCTCATGCTGACCAACACCCCGGGCGTGCTGGACAAGGGTGGCAAGCTGCTTCGCAGCCTGTCCGCCCAGACCATCGACGAGCTCTTTGCCGATGGCACGATCTCCGGCGGCATGCTGCCCAAGATCTCGTCCGCGCTCGACGCAGCCAAGAACGGCGTGAATTCGGTTCACATCGTCGACGGCCGCGTGCCGCACTGCCTGCTGCTGGAAATCCTGACCGAC
>DALZRX010000408.1:0-4114 GCA_032015805.1 Achromobacter sp. | reverse complement strand
CGCTGCGCCGCGCCGCCCGGGCCGTGCAGGCCGGCGACGCCGACATCGTGGCCTGCCTGGCCGGCGACACCAACCACGTGGACTCGTTTCGCAACACGGTCAGCCAGTTCTCGCGCTTTGCCCAGGACGCCGTGTACCCGTACGGGGCGGGCGGCCCGAACGCAAGCTTCGCGCTGCTGACCGCCAATTACATGCGGGAAACCGGCGCGACGCGCGAAGACTTCGGCAAGCTCTGCGTGGCCCAGCGCGACAACGCCCTGCGCTATCCGCACGCGCTGATGAAGAAGCCGCTCACGCTGGCCCAGTACCTGGACGCGCGCGTCATCACCGAGCCCATCCACCTGTTCGACTGCGTCATGCCTTGCGCCGGCGCCGACGCCTTCCTCGTCATGAGCGAGGACCGGGCGCGGGCGCTCAAGCTGCCTTACGCGCGCATCCTGTCCACCATCGAGCGCCACAACGCCTGGATCGACGATCCCATCCAGACCCGCGGCGGCTGGACCATGGACGTAGACGAACTGTATGGGCAGGCCGACGCCGCCCCGGCCGACATGGATTTCCTGCAGGCCTATGACGACTATCCCGTCATCAACCTGATGCAGATGGAAGACCTGGGCTTCTGCGAAAAGGGTTCCGCGCCGCAATTCGTGCGCGACAACACCTTCACCGTGGACGGCAGCTTTCCCTTCAATACCAACGGCGGCCAGTTGTCCGTCGGCCAGGCCGGCGCGGCCGGGGGCTATCTGGGCATGGTCGAGGCGTTGCGCCAGTTGACCGGCGCCGCGGACGGCACGCAGGTGCGCGATGCGCGCATGGGGCTCGTCAGCGGCTTTGGCATGATCAATTACGACCGCGGGCTGTGCACGGCCGCGGCCATCCTGGCAAGGAGCGACGCATGACCGAGCCGCTGGCCAAGCCGCCTCGCAAGAATCCGGTTGCCCGGACCCGGCAGCCCACGCTGCCGCCCGGTTCGCGCAGCCGCAGCGCGCTGGGGCTTACCGCCGCCGCTGCCGAGGGACGCTTCGATCTGCAGACCTGCGCCGAATGCGGCGCCGTGCAATACCCCCCGCGCGAGGTCTGCGGCCATTGCCTGTCCGAGAACCTGCCCTGGCGGCCCGCCGACCCGAACGGTGTGCTGCTGGTCAGCACCACGCTGCATCACAGCAACGACCTGTACTTCCGCGAACGCCTGCCGTGGCGCGTGGGCACGGTGCGGATGGACGCCGGTCCGTCCGTGGTGGCGCACGTCCACCAGGACTGCGCCGACGGCGCCCGGGTGCGCCTCGCCCTCAAGCTGGACCGCAGCGGCCAGGCCGTCATGATCGCCCTGCCCGAAAGGAATACTCCGAACATGGAAGACGACAAGACGCTGCGCGAGACCTCGTGCGATCCCAAGTTCCGCCGCGTGCTGGTCACGGATGGCAAGTCGGCCGTCGGCCAGGCAGTGGCCCGGGCGCTGCTGGACGCAGGCAGCCCGCTGGTTTTCCTGGGCGATCCGCAGGCCTGGAAGCGCGATGCCGCGTTCGACGCGCTGGCAGCCGATCCGCGCGTGCAGGCCGTGACGCTGGATGTGACCGACACCGATTCCGTCGAGCGCGTGGCGGCGTCCATCGGCGGCAAGGTCGAGATCCTGGTGAACACGGCGGACCTGGAACGCGAAGGCGGGCTGTTGAGCCGCAAGGACGTGAACACCGCGCGCGATGCGATGGACGTCAACGTGCTGGGCTTGATGCGTCTGGCGCAGAGCTTTGGTCCCGCGCTGTGCGGCCGCGCCGCCGACGGCGTGAACAGCGCCGCCGCGTGGGTCAATGTGCTGTCGATCTATGCGCACATGAACCTGCCGTCGCGCGGCATGTGGTCGGCATCCAAGGCCGCGGCGCTATCGCTGGCGCAATGCCTGCGCGCGGAGATGCGCGGCGCGGGCGTGCGCGTGGTGAACGTGTTTCCCGGTCCGGTCGACCACGAATGGGAGCAGCGCACGCCGCCCCCGCGTGTGGCGCCGGCCGCCATCGCTGCCGCCATCGTGCGCGCGCTGAAGGACGGCATCGAGGACGTATACGTGGGCGACGTGGCGCAGGAGTTCCGCGCGCGGCTGGCCGAAAACCCGAAGGGACTGGAAAGGGAACTGGGCGCGGGCGGCTGAGTGCCACACAACCCGATGTCTGACACCCGGCAGGAACCAACAGGAGAGAACACAGTGAATCAACCCATCCTTGCCCAATTCATGACCGAGCTGGTTTCCGGCCGCATCCGCCTGGTGGACCTGACCGAAACCCTGACGCCGGAATTTCCGACCATCGTGCTGCCGCCGGAGTTCGGCCAGGCCTGGCCGTTCCGGATCGAGGAGATTTCGCGCTACGACGAGCGCGGGCCGGCCTGGTACTGGAACAACTTCTCGTGCTCGGAGCACACCGGCACGCACTTCGACGCGCCGGCGCACTGGGTCACGGGCAAGGACCAGCCCGACAACACGGTGGACACGATCCCCATCGACGCCTTCATCGCCAGCGCTTGCGTCATCGACTGTGCCTCGGAAGCGGCCGGCAATCCGGACTTCCTGCTGACCATCGATTTCGTCAAGAAGTGGGAAGAACAGCACGGGCGCATTCCCGCGCGATCGTGGGTGCTGATGCGCACTGATTGGTCCAAGCGTGCCAAGCCCGCTGAATACCTGAACATGCAGGCCGATGGCGCGCATTCGCCCGGCCCCGATGCCGAGGTCGTGCCCTGGCTCATCAAGGAGCGCGACGTGCACGGTTTCGGCACCGAATCGGTGGGCACGGACGCGGGCCAGGCCCAGCATCTGGACCCGCCCTATCCGTGCCACTACTACATGCACGGCAACAACCGCTACGGGCTGCAGTGCCTGACCAACCTGGACCAGTTGCCGGCCACCGGCGCGGTGATCTTCTCCGCGCCGCTCAAGATCCGCAGCGGCTCGGGCAGCCCGCTGCGCGTGCTGGCGCTGGCGCCCACGGCCTGATCACGTCCGACCCATACCAATAATCAAGGGGGAATCATGACGCAAACCCATGTGGCCATCGTGACCGGCGGTAGCGCCGGCATCGGGGCGGAGATCTGCCGCAGCATGCTGGACGCGGGCTACGAGGTGATCTCGATGGCGCGCCGCGCGGCGGACTTCTCGCATCCCCGCCTGCACAACGTGCAGGTGGACCTGCTGGACGCCACCGCCACCGCCCAGGCGGGCGCCGAGGCCGCCGCGCGGTTTCCGGTCAGCCATGTCATCCACAACGCCGGCGTGATCTGGCCGAACCTGCTGCCGCAGGTGACGCAGGAAGAACTGCACGGGCTCACGCAGATCCATCTGGGCGCGGCGATCAGCCTGGTGCAGGCGGCGCTGCCGGGCATGCAGGAACGCAAGTTCGGCCGCATCGTCATGATGTCCTCGCGCGGCGCGCTGGGCCTGCCCACGCGCACGGCCTATTCGGCCACCAAGGCCGGCATGGTGGGCATGGCCCGCACCTGGTCGCTCGAGCTGGCGCCTTACGGCATCACGGTCAACGTGGTCGCGCCTGGCCCGATCCAGACCGACATGTTCTACGAGGTGATCGAGGCGGGCAGCGAACGCGAACGCCAGCTTGCCGAGGGAATCCCCGTCAAGCGCCTGGGCCGCTCGGACGACGTGGCGCGCGCCGTCATGTTCTTTGCGGATCCCGCCAACAGCTTCGTCACCGGCCAGACGCTGTTCGTCTGCGGCGGTGCGAGCGTCAGCTCCATCACCATCTGATCGCGTTCCCGCTTCGGGTTTTGACGGATAGGTAAGCACCGGGACCCGGGTCTACAGTGCTGATCCTTGACGGTAATAAATTTTAAGCAACAAGTATTCCCGCAGTTCCCGTTTTCTCCGCTTTCCAGCCGCACTCCCACTCTGCTCCCTATCCCGGAGGTTTTGCCATGCTGTCGAAGAAACTCCCCCTGGCCGCTGCCGCCGCCGTCGCCGCCCTGTTCGCCCTGCCCGCCCTGGCGCAAGTCAAGGTCGGCGTGGTCACCTCGTCCACCGGCCCCACCGCCCTGGTCGGGATTCCGCAGAAGAACTCGGTGCCGCTGCTGCCCAAGAAGATCGGCGACCTGACCGTGGAATACATCTCGCTGG
>DALZRX010000407.1:0-4115 GCA_032015805.1 Achromobacter sp. | reverse complement strand
GCCGCGGACCGCCGGCCTGGAGCGGTGTGCGGCGCAGCACGCGGGGCGGCGTAGAATATTCGGATTAACGAACCCGGGAAACCACGAGATCATGAACGCTCCCTTGCACGCCGAAACGTTGCGCCGCGCGGTACCGGCCGCCTGTCTGGATGCCTTGCGCGCGCGCTTTGGCGACCGCCTGTCGGAATCGGCCGCCGTCCGCGAGCACCACGGCCGCGACGAATCGCCTTATCCGGCCATGCTGCCCGACGCCGTGGTGTTTGCGCAGTCGACTGAAGATGTCGCGTTCATCGCCAAGGTGTGCAACGAGCATCGCGTTCCCCTGATCCCCTACGGCGCAGGCTCTTCGCTCGAAGGCCACATTCTGGCGATCCAGGGCGGCATCAGCCTGGACCTGTCGCAGATGAACCAGGTGCTTGCCATCAACGCCGAAGACCTGACCGCGACGGTGCAGGCGGGCGTACTGCGCAAGCAGCTCAACGAAGAAATCCGCAGCACGGGCCTGTTTTTCCCGATCGATCCCGGCGCCGACGCCAGCCTGGGCGGCATGGCCGCCACCCGCGCCTCGGGCACCAATGCCGTGCGCTACGGCACCATGCGCGAAAACGTCATGTCGCTGACCGTCGTCACCGCCGACGGCCGCATCATCCGCACGGCCGGCCGCGCCCGCAAATCGTCGGCAGGCTACGACCTGACGCGCATCTTCGTGGGCAGCGAAGGCACGCTCGGCATCATCACCGAAGTGACCGTGCGGCTGTATCCCCAACCCGAAGCCGTGTCCGCTGCCGTCTGCAATTTCCCGACGCTGGACGCCGCAGTGCAGAGCGTGATCGAGATCATCCAGATGGGTGTGCCCATCGCGCGTGTCGAGTTCATGGACGCCGCCAGCGTGCGCGCCGTGAATCTGCACAGCAAGCTGACTCTGCGCGAAACTCCGCTGCTGGTATTTGAATTCCACGGCAGTCCCGCCGGCGTGCAGGAGCAGGCCGAAACCGTGCAGGCCATCACGGCCGAGCATGGCGGCATGGACTTCGAATGGGCCGAGCGTCCCGAAGACCGCAGCCGCCTCTGGACAGCGCGCCACAACGCGTATTTCGCCGGCCTGCAACTGCGCCCGGGATGCCGCGCCAGCACCACCGACGTCTGCGTGCCGATCTCGCGGCTGGCCGATTGCGTGCGCGACACCGTCGAGGAACTGGACCGGGCAAGTTTCCCCTACACGATCGTGGGCCACGTCGGCGATGGCAACTTCCATGTGCTGATGCTGCTGGACGCCGATAATCCGCAGGAATGGCAGGAATCGGAAGCCATCAACCACAACCTCGTGCGCCGGGCCATCGCTGTCGACGGCACCTGCACGGGCGAGCATGGCGTGGGCCTGCACAAGATGCAGTTCATGGCGGAAGAGCACGGCGAAGATGCGCTCGACCTGATGCGAAGCCTGAAGCACGCGTTCGATCCGAACAACATCCTGAATCCGGGCAAGATCGTGTCCTGGTAGGAAGGGGGCGGGGTCCACGCGACCCCGTCGCGCCCGCGCGCTGCGGCTTTTAAACGACAGGCTGCCGCGCGGTTTACGGTCGGTTACGTATGACCCGGCCGCAAAGGCCCGTAAGTACGTCAGGTGCGGGTAAATCCCGGCCTGATTAACCCGGGCACACGCGCTATTGTTGCGCTCATGAATTCATTGGTCGAAACTGGCCTGGCACAAGTGCAGGCGCCTTATTCGCAGCAGCAGCTCATCGAGGCGCTGTCCGCCGCGTTGCCCGCGCACTGTGTGCTGTTTCGCGAAGAGGACACCCGTCCTTACGAATGCGATGGCCTATCCCTTTACCGCTCCATTCCCGCGGTCGTCGCCTTGCCCGAAACCGAGGCGCAGGTGCAGGCCATCATGCGCATCTGCAAGCGGCTGAACGCGCCCATCGTTGCACGAGGTGCTGGAACGGGGTTGTCGGGCGGCGCCATGCCGCACAGCCAGGGCGTGTTGCTGGGACTGTCCAAGTTCAACCGGGTCAAGCACATCGACTTGGCCAGCGCCACCGCCATCGTCGAGCCCGGCGTGCGCAATCTTGCCATCTCCGAAGCGGTATCGCCTTATGGGCTTTACTACGCACCGGATCCGTCCAGCCAGATTGCATGCTCCATTGGCGGGAACGTGGCGGAAAACTCCGGCGGCGTGCATTGCTTGAAGTACGGACTGACCGTGCACAACGTGCTGCGCGTGCGCGTGGTCACGATCGACGGCGAGGTCGTCGAACTTGGATCCGAAGCGCCTGATGCGCCGGGGTTGGACCTGCTGTCGGTTTTCGTCGGATCGGAAGGCATGCTGGGCGTCGTCACCGAAGTGACCGTCAAGCTGATACCCAAGCCCGCCTGCGCGCAGGTCGTCATGGCCAGCTTCTCCAGTGTCGAGGCGGCAGGCAATGCGGTCACGCAGGTGATCGCGGCGGGCATGATTCCCGCGGGTCTGGAAATGATGGACCGCCGCGCCACGCACATGGTGGAACCCTTTGTGCGCGCGGGTTACGACATGGAGGCGCAGGCCATCCTGCTGTGCGAATCGGACGGCACCCCGGAAGAGGTCGCGCACGAGATCGCGCGCATGGAGGCGGTGTTCCGCGAAGCCGGCGCCACGCGCTGCCAGGTGTCGGCCACCGAGGCGGAGCGGCTCAAATTCTGGGCGGGGCGCAAGAACGCGTTTCCCGCCGCCGGGCGTGTGTCGCCCGATTACTACTGCATGGACGGCACGATCCCGCGCCGCCATCTGGCGCGCGTGCTGGGCGCCATTGAACAAATGGAAGACGAGTTCGGCCTGCGATGCGCCAACGTCTTTCACGCTGGCGACGGCAATCTGCATCCGCTGATTCTGTTCGATTCGAATAAGCCGGACGAGGTGGAGCGCGCGGAGAAATTCGGCGCGGCCATACTTGAGCTGTGCGTGCAGGTAGGAGGGACCGTGACCGGAGAGCACGGTGTAGGAATGGAGAAGATAAATCAAATGTGCGTGCAATTCTCTCGCGAAGAACTCGACGCGTTCCTGGCAGTCAAGCGGGCCTTCGATCCGCCGTGCCTGCTCAATCCTGAAAAGGTCATCCCCACGCTGGCTCGTTGCGCCGAATACGGCAAGATGCACGTCCATGCGGGAGAACTGCGCTTCCCCGATCTCGCCCGTTTCTAGGACGCCTTCCTCATGGATTTTGTCCTGTCGGAATTGTGCGACCAGGTCATGACGGCCCGTGCCGGCCACAAACCCCTTTTCGTGATGGGCGGCGGCAGCAAGCGGTTCTACGGCAACTACCGCCCGCTTCGGCCGCAAGATGGTCATTGTCTTCTGGACATGACGCCTTACCGCGGCATCGTGAGCTACCACCCGTCCGAACTCGTGGTGACCGTGCGCGCCGGCACGCCGCTGGCCGAACTGGAGGAAGCGCTGGCCGAGCATGGTCAGATGCTGGCTTTCGAACCGCCGCATTTCGCGCCCTCGGCGACCGTGGGCGGTTGCGTGGCGGCCGGCCTGTCCGGCCCGCGCCGCATGAGCGCCGGCGCCTTGAAGGATTTCGTGTTGGGCGCGCAACTGCTGGATTCGGAAGGCCGCATCCTGTCGTTCGGTGGCGAGGTCATGAAGAACGTCGCGGGCTATGACGTGTCGCGCCTGCTGGCCGGCTCGCACGGCATCTTTGGCGCCATCCTGGAGGTGTCGCTCAAGGTCGTGCCGCGGCCGATGGAAGAAATGACGCTGGTCTTGCCGGGCACGCAGGCCCAGGCGCTGGCCAATTTTGCCTTCTGGCGCGGCAAGCCGCTGCCGATCTCGGCAACGAGCTGGGCGGGCGAGGGCGGAGAAGGGATGACGATGGTGCGCCTGTCGGGCGCGCCGCCTGCGTTGTCGAGCGCGCGAGGGTTGATTGGCGGCGATGTGCTGGCGCCGGACGTGGCGGGCGCATGGTGGAAGTCGTTGCGCGAGCAGACTCACCCGTTCTTTACGCCCGATCAACCGATGTGGCGTGTCGCCTTGCCGCCCACGACCCCCGATCTGGAACTGGGGGCGACGCTGGTCGAGTGGGGCGGCGGTCAGCGTTGGCTGACCGGCCCGCGCGATGCGGCCGAACTGCGCGAGA
>DALZRX010000406.1:0-4123 GCA_032015805.1 Achromobacter sp. | reverse complement strand
AGCAGGCTGGCCGGCCCGCCGCAACTCATGACGAAGACGCCCTCGCCGGTGATGGACGTGAACGGCACGGCGACGGCGTTGATGCCGGACTGCCATTCTCCGAGCGCGAAGCAGCAACCGGTCTGATCGATTTCGACGCGCGCCCGGGCAACGGCTTCGGGCGTCGGGGCCGCCTGGTCCAACCGCGCGAGGACGGCGTCGCACTCGTGCGAGGACAAGCTGGCGAGATAGGCGCGCCCCATGGCGCTGTCCAGCGTGGCGCGGTAGCCAACGGGCAGCCGCAAGTACAGCGCGGACGAACCGTGGATAGCCTCGACGTAGGTCATCGCGTCGCCGTCGAAGGCGCCCAGGGCCACCGCGCCCCCGGTCTCGCGCGCCAGGTCGGACATGGACGCCTTGGCAAGCTCGCGTACTTCCAGTCCCGCGAGCAGGCCGAACCCCAGCGCCAGCACGCCATAGCCCGGCGAATACTTGCCCGTGTCGGGGTGGTAGCGCAGGTAGCCCAGCTCCGTCAGCGTGTAGGTGATCCGGCTGATGGTCGGCTTGGGCAGGCCCGTCAGGCGCGCAAGGTCCAGGTTGCCCAGCGCAGCCACGCCGTGGCGAAAGCATCGCAGCACGTCCAGCCCGCGCGCCAGAGCCGTGATGAAGTCGGGGGAATTGGCCCCCTCGCCCGCGCCGGCGGCCCGCTTGCGGCGCGCGGGCAGGCTGAGTTCAAGCTTCTGGTCAGGCTTGGAAGGCGGCTGGGCAACGCGCTTGGCGCCAGAAAGTGATTGCATTTCTATACGCTTCGTTTTTATAGTTTATTTCGGAATACAAAATTAAATTCCACAATTCGGAATTTAAAGCATCCAAGGAGACCTGGCAAGCGGCGTGATGCAGCGCATTGCACCCGCCAAGCCAGGCCCGGCGATCCACTCTGACCATGCGATTTCAAGGGGAAAACATGATTCGCAATAGCTTCAAACTGCTCGCCACCCTGATGCTCAGCGCCGCGGCGCTGGGCGCGCAGGCCGATACGTATCCCTCCCGGCCGATCAAGGTGATTTCGCCCTTCCCGGCCGGCGGCGCCACCGATGTGCTGACGCGCGTCCTCGCCGAGCGGATGGCCAAGAACCTGGGCCAGTCCATGATCGTGGAAAACAAGGCCGGCGCGGGCACGTCCATCGGCGCGGCGTTCGTCTCGCGCGAAGCGCCGGACGGCTACACCATTCTCATGGCCACCAACTCGACGCTGGTGACCAATCGCTATCTGTACAAGGAACTGCCCTACGATCCGGACGGCTTCGCCAAGATCGGCATGGTCGGCGTCGGCCCGCTGGTCCTGCTGTCCACGCCGAAGCGGCCGTTCAACAGCACGCAGGACGTCGTTGCCTACGCCAAGCAGAATCCGGGCAAGCTGACGTTCGCGACGTTTGGGGCCGGCACCTCGTCGCACCTGGCCGGCGAACTCTTCAAGGAACGCGCGGGCATCGACATCCTGCACGTGCCCTTCAAGGGCGCCACGCAGGCCCTGCCCGCCTTGGTCAGTGGCGATGTGGACCTGTTCTTTGACATGGTCGCGACCGGCATGCCGCAAGCCGACGCCGGCAAGGTCAAGGTGTTCGCAATCACGAGCCCCACTCGCCTGGCGACCGAACCCAACGTCAGCACGCTGGCTGAACAAGGCTACGCCGGCTTCGACATGACGGCCTGGTTCAGCTTCGTGGCGCCCAAGGGCACGCCGGCGCCCGTCGTGGAGCGTCTGCAGGCCGCACTGACCGAAACGCTGAAGGATGAAGCGGTGAAGAAGCGCCTGCTGGACATGGGCATCGACCCGCGTTCGGGCACCGCGGCCGAGCTGGACAAACAGATCAAGACCGAACAGCCCATCGTTTCCCAGCTCATCAAGCAGGCCAATATCAACCTGCAGTAAGCCCGCCCTTCTGCCGGTTTCGTGACAAAACGTTCGCGGAGCGCCGGCCCGCGATCGGTCTGCCCGCCGCCTAGCCGCGGGCTGGCCTTCCCCCCCGACAGCGCCGTCCCGGCCCTGTCGGTTTTTTACGCGCGGTCTAACCCCTGGATACAGAACCGGCCTGTCTGCCGCTGCTAAGGTAAGGCGCCAGAAGCCGAACCATCCGGGAGCCCGATGCCTCACACCGAAGACCGATACGCCCGCCTTGACTCAGCCCGATGGCTGGCTGCGTTGGCCGTCGTTCTGCTGCACAGCGCCGCACTCATCGTCAGCGATCCCGCCGCACACGGCCGGGGCGCATGGCTGGCGGCAAACTTCTATGACTCTGCCGCGCGCTGGTGCGTGCCCGTCTTCGTGATGGTGAGCGGCGCCCTGCTGCTCGATCCCGACAAGCCGCACGATGCGCGGCGCTTCTACAGCAAACGCATGGCGCGAATTTTGGCGCCGCTGCTGTTCTGGACGCTCTTCTATCTGGCGTGGCGCACCGGCCTGGACTGGTGGGACGATGGCCGTGTCGACTTTTCGTTCTGGCCGCGCAAGGTCGCACAGGGCGAGCCCTACTATCACCTGTGGTACCTCTACATGATCGTCGGCCTGTACCTGTTCGCGCCCCTGGTCCGGCTGCTGTACATGCGAAGCACGCCGAAGGCACGCGCGCTGTGGGTGGTGGGCATCCTGGGTGTCGCGATCCTGGACGCGCTGTACCGCCGCGCGCTCGGCGCGCCGCACGGTTTTTTCCTGACGTGGTTCCTGCCGTACCTGGGTTACTTCGTCGCGGGCCGCCTGATCTTCGACGGCGAGATGCGCGTCCCGCGCCCGGGCCTGATGCTTGCCGCCACCGTTGCCGCCACCGCGCTGGGCGTGACGGTCATGTCGAACGGCCACGTGTTGGACACCTACTTCTACGACTACTTCAGCCTCACGGTGCCGTTCATGTCGCTGGCCGCGTTCCAATGGATCGTGTCCTCGCCCCGGCTGCCAAGGCTGGCGGCGCTGGCCCCCCTGACGTTTGGCGTATACCTCATCCATCCGGTCTTCCTCGATGTCGCGCGCCGCATCGGCGCCTTGTCGGGAGAGGACCGCGACGCGTGGGTCCTGCCCTTGCTGACAATGATGGTGTTTGCGTTGTCCGCCGCCAGCAGTTGGTTGCTCCGCCGCCATCCCGCCACACGCCGCCTCGTCTGAAAGGCCTACGGCGCGCAGGGTTAATCGCAGTTTGCGCGGGGTCAAACCCACCCTGCGATTCCCTCCAGAAGTCCCGGGGATTGCCACGGGCGACACCCAAGCCCTTGGGGTACAATTCACGGCTTACTTGATCGGCCAGACACCGATTTTTCTTCGCGCCAGAACGGATTCAACCAGGCCCGAATTCACGAACAAGGCCCGCCGGAACAACCGCCGCGGATCCTGGGCTTGAACAAAAGCGCCTGGCAAGGCTCAAACCGTCCTGGCTTTTTTATCCGAGCGGAGGGAATCATGACCGACATCGGTCGGATGGCACATGTCGTGCCAGCTCGCACCCAGCTACCCGTCAGCGCATACTTTGACGAAGCCCTCTTTGCCCGCGAGCAAGAACTCATTTTCAAGCAATCCTCGCTTTACGTCGGCCACCAGAAATTGGTGCCCGAAATCGGGGATTGGCGTACGTTGGTCCAGGAAAACGGAGGGCGCTCGCTGGTTCGCAACCAGCACGGCGTCGAACTCATCTCAAATGTCTGCCGTCACCGGCAGGCATTGATGCTTGGCGGCGAAGCCGGCAACGTGGCCGGCAACTGCAACACGCACGGCAACCTGAAGGCAACGGGTGGCAACATCGTCTGCCCGCTGCACCGCTGGACGTACAACAACCAGGGAGAGTTGTTGGGCGCGCCGCAGTTCGAGACCACGCCCTGCATGAACCTGCAGAAGTTCCGCCTGCGCGATTGCCACGGGCTGCTCTTCGAAGGCCCGCGCGACCCGGCCGCCGACATGGCGCCGCTGTTTGCGCGTCCCGAGTTCGACTTCGGCGACTACGTGCTGGACCACGTTGAAGTGCATCAGTGCAACTACAACTGGAAGACCTTCATCGAGGTCTACCTCGAGGACTACCACGTCGGCCCGTTCCATCCCGGACTCGGACGCTTCGTCACCTGCGACGACCTGACCTGGGAGTTCAACGACTGGTACAGCCTG
>DALZRX010000405.1:0-4128 GCA_032015805.1 Achromobacter sp. | reverse complement strand
GGCAACGTGATGGCGGGCAAGGTGTCGGAGCCGACCGCCACGCGCATCGGCGGTCTGCACCGCGAAGCCGGCATCGAGATCCGCCACGGCGCCGCGGTGAGGCGTTGGGAGCGAACGGCGTCGGGCTGGCGCGCCCATCTGGACAGCGGCGAGCCGATAGACGCTGACCTCGTCCTGGTGTCCATCGGCGCGGTCGCCGAGACGGCGCTGGCCGAAGCGGCTGGAATCATCTGTCTGGACGGCGTGGTGGTGGACGAATGCTGCCGGACGTCAGCGCCCGGTGTCTACGCCATCGGCGATTGCGCCAGCGCCTTTCGTGGCGAGCTGCAGCGCTATGCCCGCATCGAAAGCGTGCAGAACGCCCTGGCGCAGGCCCGCACGGCGGCAGCGGCCATCGCGGGCAAGGCGCCGCCTGCCGCGCGTCCGCCCACGTTCTGGTCCGAGCAGCAAGGCCGGCGCCTGCAGATGGCCGGACTGGTCGATCCGTCCGTGCCTTGCCGTGACGTACTGCTGCCCACCGCCAAGGGCTGGCTGGTCGAGCGCTACCAGAACGGCCGCCTTGCCGCGATCGAGGCGGTGGACAGTCCGGTGGAATTCATCAAGGGCGTGCCGCGCATCGGCGCGGCCGAAGCGGCCCCGGCCACCGTGTGATCAAACCCTGGAGACAACATGCCCGTTGCGATATTTGAATTGCCCGATGGCGCCGAACAGGTGCTGGACGTGCCCGACGACTGGTCGCTGATGGAGGCCGCGCGGCGCGACGGCCTGGAAGGGATCGTCGCCGAATGCGGCGGAGGCGCCATCTGCGGCACCTGCCACGTGCAGGTGGACGCCGAGTGGCACGCGCGGCTGGATCCGCCCGGCATGGCGGAGGAAGCGCTGCTGGAGGTCGTGCCCGAGCGCTGTCCGACCAGCCGCCTTTCCTGTCAGGTCATCATGACGCCCGAACTGGACGGCATCCGCGTGCGGGTGCCGTCTTCGCAGCTCGAACTGTAGCCACGGCCCCGTCGAAAAGGAAATCCGCATGGCCGACAACAAATCCATCAACCTCGTCGATCTGCAGCCCGGCGTGCGCGTGCGCATGGCCGGTGGCGCGCTTGCCGAGATCATCGAGAACCCGCAGGACGGCTTCTGGCTGATCGTCCGTTACCTGGACCATCCAGCCGAACCCGCGCTGGTCGATGCCGGTGAGCAGCAGGTCTTTGCCACCGACGTCGAAGCAATCGAACCCTGACCCCCCCTGGAGCCCCCATGAATCAAAAGCCCAAAGTCATCGTCTCCGCGCCCGTGCCGACGGACCTGCGCGAGCGTCTTGCCGAGCGCTGCGACATCGTTGACGTGCCGACCGGCCAGAATCCCGCGGAAGTCCTGTCCGCGGACGAACGCGCGCAGATCGAGGGCATGGTCTGCACCGTGCGCACCAAGGTCGATCAGGCCTTGCTGGACGCCTTGCCCGCGTTGAAGGTCAGTTCGAACTTCGCCGTGGGGTTTGACAACGTCGACCTGGCTGCCGCCACGCGGCGCAAGGTGCTCATCTGCAATACGCCCGGCGTGCTGGACGGCGCCGTGGCCGACGTGACGATCGGATTGATGCTGTGCCTGTCGCGCAACCTGGTGGCGGGCGACGCCTTTGTGCGCAGCGGCGCGTGGACCAAGGGCGCCTTTCCGCTGACGCGCGACATCCGCGGCAAGACGCTTGGCCTCCTAGGCATGGGCCGAATCGGCCGTGTGGTGGCTCGTGCGGCGCAGGCCTTCGACATGAAGGTGATCTATCACAACCGCCGGGAGGATCCGCAGGCCGAAGGCCTGGCCACCTACGTCGGGCGTGACGAGCTCTTCAAGGCGTCGGACGTGCTGAGCGTGCATATTCCACTGTCGGCAGAGACGCGCCATTCCATCGGCAAGCGCGAACTGGGCCTGATGAAGCCCACGGCCTACCTGATCAATACCGCACGCGGTCCGGTCATCGACGAGGCCGCGCTGGTCGAGGCGCTGCGCGCCGGCACCATTGCGGGCGCTGGCCTGGACGTGATGGAGCAGGAGCCGCTGCCGGCAGATAACCCGCTGTGCACATTGCCGAACGTGGTGTTGCAGGCCCACGTGGGCAGCGCCACGCACGAAACGCGGCGCGCGATGATCGACCTGGCGGTGGCCAACCTGATGGATGCGCTGGGCGGCCAAAAGCCGCAGGCCATGGTCAACCCGGACGTCTGGCAGGCGCGCGCCTGATTCGCCCCGGCGGGAAGCAGCCCGGAAACGGCCGGGACCCCCCGCGTGGGGCGGTCCCGGCGTTTCGCTATTTGCCGCCGTAGTTCACCACGATCCCCGCCTGCTGCGCGACCTCGCTCCAGCGCTTGAGTTCCGCCTGGGAAAACGCCTGGAACTGCGCCGCGTTGCGCAGCTTGGGCTCAAAGCCCGCGTTGATGATGCGGGACTGGTACTCGGGCGATGCCAGCCCTGTGACGATGACGTCGGAAAGCTGGGCGATGATGGCCGGGTCCACTTGCGCGGGCGCGTACATTCCCAGCCAGCTCGTCACGTCGAAGTCCGCCATGCCCTGTTCCTGCATGGTCGGCACCTTGGGCAACTGCCGCGCGCGGTAGGCGCTGGTCACGGCCAGCGCCTTCAGGCGCTTGCCATCCACCATGGGCAGCGTGGGCGGCAGGTTCATGAAACAGAGGTCCAGGTCGCCATTGGCCGTACCCACCAGCGCCTCGCTGGCGCCCTTGTAGGGCACGTGATCGAACTTCAATCCGGTGCGCATGGCAAAGAGCTCGGCCGTCATCTGCGACGAGCTGCCCACGCCGTTGCTTCCGTACAGCGGCTTGCGCTTCGTGGCGCGCAGGTGCTCGATCAGTTCCGGCACGGTGTTGGCGGGGTGGTCCACGCGCACGACGAGTGCGTTGACGAACTCGGCAACTTGCGCGATGGGAAGGAGCGCGGTGGGAATGTCGATGGGCAGCCCGCGTAGCGTGGCGGGCGGCAGCACGTTGTGGCCCAGGCCCCCGGTGGTGAGGGTGTAGCCATCGGGCCGGGAGGCGGCCGCGGCCTGCATGCCGATGACGCCACCGGCGCCCGCGCGGTTTTCGATCACCACGCTCTGGCCGTATTTGGCGTAGAGCAGATCGCCGACGAGCCGGCCCGCAAGGTCGGTGGCGCTGCCTGGTGTGGAAGAGACGATGATCTTGATGACGCGGGACGGATACGGCCCGCTCTGTGCCCAGCTTGCGCCGGTCAGGTGCAGGCCGGCGGCGGCCCCCATCAGCTTCAACGCACTGCGACGTTTCATGACGACTTCCCCTTGGGTTATAGACCTACTGCTTCACGTGCTGCTCCAAAAATGTGATCCGGACTTTGTACGATAAACATATTTGTCGTACGGTACGGGGCACGCGAGAGCACGCAAATTGCGGCTAACCCTAGGGAAGTCGTTGCGGGCCTTGCGGCCCGGTTTTTCAGCGCACCGGCCAGCCGTACATCAGGCCGCCGTTACGGTACGACGCGTTCAGGCCGCGCTCCAGCTTCAACGGGCTGTTCGGGCCCAGGTTCTTCTCGAAGCTTTCGCCGTAATTGCCGACGGTCTTGATGATGTTGTAGGCCCACTTGTCATCCACGCCCAGGTTCTTGCCAATGCCGGGCGTCACGCCCAGGAGGCGCTGGATGTTCGGATTGGTGCTTTTCAGCATCTCGTCCACGTTCTTGGACGTGACGCCGTATTCCTCGGCCTCCAGCATCGCGAACATGGTCCAGCGGACCAGGTTGAACCATTGCTCGTCGCCCTGGCGGACCATGGGCCCCAGGGGTTCCTTGGAGAAGTTCTCCGGCAGGATGTCGTACTTTTCCGGGTTCTCCAGGTTGCTGCGCGCCGCGGCGAGCTGCGACTTGTCGCCCGTGAAGGCGTCGCAGCGGCCCACGGCGAAGGCACGGATGATCTCGTCCAGGCGCTCCACGACAACCGGCTTGAAGTTGACGTTCTGCGAGCGGAACCAGTCCGCGAGGTTCAGCTCGGTGGTGGTGCCCGGCTGCACGCAGACGGTGGCGCCTTCCAGTTCCTTGGCGCTCTTCACGCCCAGGGACTTGTTCACCATGATGCCCTGGCTGTCGTAGTAGTTCACGCCCACGCCGATC
>DALZRX010000404.1:0-4161 GCA_032015805.1 Achromobacter sp. | reverse complement strand
CCGCCGATGCCGTGGCGGCCGAGGAAGCCAAAGCCGCCGCAGCGGCGGAAAAGGCGGCGGCCAAGCAGGCTGCCACCGAAGCGTACGAGGCGCGCGTCGCCGCCGAGGCGCAGGCGGGGCAGTAAACAATGCGGCGGCGCGTGCCGCCGCATTTCTTCAATGCGAGCAGCCCAGGTTTTCCAGGATGGGGCAATCGGGCCGCTCGTCTCCGTGGCAGTGCTGCGCCAGGTGTTTGAGCGTGGCGGCCATTTCGCGCAGCGCCTCGGCCTTGCGTTCCAGTTCCCCGACATGCTCCAGCGCAATGCGCTTCACATCCGCGCTGGCGCGGCTGCGATCCTTCCAGAGCGCCAGCAGCTCGTTCATCTGCTCCACTGAAAAGCCCAGATCTCGCGCGCGGCGCACGAAGCGCAGCGTATGCAGGTCCTGGTCGCTGTAGACCCGATAGCCCGAGTCCGTGCGCACGGCGGGTCCGATCAGGCCGATGCTCTCGTAGTAGCGGATCATCTTGGCCGAAATGCCGGACTGCTTGGCGGCTAGTCCAATGTTCATGCTTGCCTCCCATGGGGGCGGAACGCCTTGAGGCGCAGCGCGTTGCCCAGGACGAAGACGCTGGACAGGGCCATCGCGCCCGCGGCGAAGATGGGCGACAGCGACAGTCCGAAGGCGGGATAGAGGGCGCCCGCGGCCACCGGAATCAGCGCCGCGTTGTAGGCGAACGCCCAGAACAGGTTCTGCCGGATGTTGGCCAGGGTAGCGCGGCTGAGCGCGATGGCGTTCGGCACCCCGTGCAGGTCGTCCGCCATCAGCACAACCGACGCCGCCTCGATCGCCACGTCCGTGCCGGTACCGATCGCGATGCCGGTGTCTGCCGCGGCCAGCGCGGGCGCATCGTTGATGCCGTCGCCCACGAACGCCACCTTGCGGCCGCCTTCGCGCAGCGCCGCAATGGCCTGCACCTTGCCGTCCGGCAGCACCTCGGCGCGGACTTCGTCGATGCCCAACTGCCGCGCGACCGCCCGTGCGGTGTGGCGATTGTCGCCAGTGATCATGGCGGTCTTCAGCCCTTGCGCATGGAGCGCCGCAATCGCGGTCACCGCCGAGGGCTTGACCGGGTCCGTCACGGCCATCATGGCGGCCGCCTGCCCGTCGATGGCGACATAGATGGGCGTCTTGCCTTCGTTGCCCCAATCCGTGGCGCACGCGCCGAACGCGCTGACATCAACGCCGCGCTCGGCCATCAGGCGCGCCGCGCCCGCCAGCACCTTGCGGTCCGCGACCGTCGCCTCGACGCCGGCGCCGGTGATGGCGGCAAATCCTTCGGCTGCCAGCAGTTCGATCTTGCGTTCCGCGGCCGCGTCCACGATGGCCCGCGCGATCGGATGCTCCGAGCGTGCCTGCACCGAGGCCACCCATTGCAAGACCTGCCGGGCGTCGTGGCCGGGGGCCGGGTCCAGTTCGGTCAGGGTGGGCTTGCCCAGCGTCAACGTGCCCGTCTTGTCGAACGCCACGACGTCGACGTCGCGCAGCGTCTGCAGGGCGTCCCCTTGACGGAACAGGACACCCATCTCGGCGGCCCGCCCGGTGCCCACCATGATGGACGTGGGCGTTGCCAGCCCCATGGCGCACGGGCAGGCGATGATCAGCACGGCCACCGCATTGACCAGCGCGTGCGACAGCGCTGGCTCGGGCCCGAGGAAGAACCACACCAGGAAGGTGAGCAGGGCGGCCGCCATGACCGCCGGCACGAACCAGGCGGTCACCTGGTCCACCATCGCCTGGATTGGCAGCCGCGCGCCCTGGGCCGCTTCCACCATGCGGATGATGCGAGCCAGCATGGTGTCCGCGCCGGTGTGCGTGACGCGCAGTGTGAAGCTGCCCGATGTGTTCAGCGTGCCGCCGGTGGCCTGCATGCCCGGCCGCTTCTCAACCGGCACGGGCTCGCCGGTGAGCATGGATTCGTCGACGTAGGAACTGCCTTCGATGATGTCGCCGTCCAGCGGAATCTTCTCGCCCGGCCGCACGATCACGACGTCGCCAATGCGCACGCGCTCGATCTCGATGTCCTGCGGCTGCCCGTCACGCAGCACGCGCGCGGTGCGCGGTTGCAGGCCGATCAGCCGCTTGATGGCGGCGCCCGTCTTGCCCTTGGCGCGTGCTTCAAGCATGCGGCCCAGCAGGATCAGCGTGACGATGACGGCGGCGGCCTCGAAATAGACGTTGCGCGCGGCTTCCGGCAGCAGGCCTGGCGCAAACGTCGCGACGACCGAATAGCCCCACGCCGCGCCGGCGCCCAGCGCCACCAGGGAATTCATTTCAGGCGCACGCCGCCAGAGCGCCACAAGACCTTTGGTAAAGAACTGCCTGCCGGGCCACACCAGCACGGCCGTGGTCAGGGCAAACTGCAGAAGCCAGCTGTTTTGCTGGCCTATCGTGTCCAGCACCCAATGGTGCATGGCCGGGATCAGGTGCGATCCCATCTCCAGCGCAAATACCGGCAGGGTCAGCACCAGCGCCACGATGAACGCCCCTTGCAGCCGGTGCGCCTCGGCGTCGCGGGCCTGCGACTGCCGCTCGGCGTGGTCGTCCTGCGCGGCAATGGGACGGGCTTCGTAGCCCATCTTTCCGACTGCCGCGACAAGGGCCTGCGGCTGGGCAGCGGCGGGGTCGAACGCCACCAGGGCGCGCTCGGTCGCAAGATTGACTTGCGCCTGCGCAACACCAGGAACATTGGCCAAGGCTTTTTCGACGCGTTTGACGCATGATGCGCAGGTCATGCCTTCGATGGCGAGTTCCAATTCGGAAAACGAGGATGGGCGGGCAACGCTCATGGCAGTCTCTGTCTGGATAGGAGCACTCAGTCTCTTCCTTCCCATCATGGGAAGGTCAAGCGGCATTCTACGCTTGACCTTGACATGATGGGAAGGTTTAACCTGCCGTTTCGCTGGCTTGAACGGCCGCCTTTCACACCTGGAGAAAATTATGAGTATTGCGTTCCAAGTCCCCGACATGACCTGCGGCCATTGCGTCAAGACCATCGCCGGCGCCGTGAATCAGGCGGTTCCCGGCGCAGTCGTGGAGATCGACCTGCCGACGCATCGGGTTACCGTCACGGGCACTGACCAGGCGGACAAGGTCGAAGCCGCGATCCGCGACGCGGGCTATGAGCCGGCCCGCGCGTGATGTGAATGGCCCAGACCGGGTTGTAATAGCGGTTCGCTTTTGAGTATTTGTTGGTAATTGCTCCAAGCTATCAATCAATTGAATTAATTAAATTGGACCATTTGATAGCTGGGATTTATGATTCTTTCCATGCCGGGTTCTTAACCCCGCTTCCCAAGCTACCAAGGAGAGATTCGAATGCTGCAAAACCGCGAAGGCCAACGTGTTCCCAACGTAACGTTCCCTGTTCGTGAGGACAACACGTGGAAGAAGGTCACGACCGACGATCTGTTCAAGAACAAGACGGTCGTGGTCTTTTCGCTTCCCGGCGCTTTCACGCCGACCTGCTCGTCCACGCACCTGCCGCGCTACAACGAACTGGCCCCGGCCTTCTTCGCCGCCGGCGTCGACAGCATCGTCTGCGTGTCGGTCAACGACACCTTCGTCATGAACGAATGGGCCAAGGACCAGGAATCGGCCAACATCACGCTGCTGCCCGACGGCAACGGCGCCTTCACCGAAGGCATGGGCATGCTCGTTGACAAGAGCGACCTGGGCTTCGGCAAGCGTAGCTGGCGCTATGCCATGCTGGTCAAGGACGGTGTCGTCGAAAAGATGTTCATCGAGCCGGAAAAGGAAGGCGATCCGTTTGAAGTGTCTGATGCCGACACCATGCTGGCCCACGTCGCGCCCTCCGCCAAGAAGCCCGACCAGGTGGTCGTGTTCTCCAAGCCGGGCTGCCCGTTCTGCGTCGAAGCCAAGGCGCTGCTGGACAGCAAGGGCTACGCCCCGATCGAGATCCCGCTCGAAAACAAGGTCCGTGGCCGCGTGATCGGCGCGGTGTCCGGCAAGGGCACGGCTCCGCAGGTGTTCATCAACGGCGCCCTCATCGGCGGCCTGGAAGACCTGAAGGCGCATTTCGCCTAAGCGCCTGGTGGCGCCAGGGGCCGGGCAGGGGACGTGGTCCCCGCCCGGCGCACCGGACGCGCGGCGCATGCCGCC
>DALZRX010000403.1:0-4166 GCA_032015805.1 Achromobacter sp. | reverse complement strand
CGCTGCGCTACTCCGTGCGCATGCGCCAGGCAGCCCTGCGCGCCAAGAGCGGGCGCGTGGACGACGCGCTGGCCATGATCGACTCGGCCGGCCCGCAGGACGAAGAAGAGCGCGCGCTTGGCGCGCTGACCAAGGCGCAGATCCTGCGCGACGCCGACCGCACCGATCAGGCGGTCAAGGCGCTTGAAGCCGCGGACCAGGCGCTGCCGGACACGGTCGAAATCAAATACGAACTGGCGATGCTGTATGAACGCCAGAATCGGCTGGCCGACCTGGAGCGCATGCTGCGCCAGGTCATCGCGCTGGATCCGGACCACGCGCACGCCTACAACGCGCTGGGGTACACCCTGGCGGACCACAACCAGCGCCTGCCCGAGGCCCTCGACCTGATCACGCAGGCGCTGGAGCTTTCGCCGAACGATCCGTTCATCCTGGATAGCATGGGCTGGGTCAAGTTCCGCATGGGCGACACCATCGCTGCGGCGGACTATCTGCGCAGAGCCTATAGCGTGCGTCCGGAAGCCGATATCGCGGCGCATCTGGCCGAGGTGCTTTGGGCGCAGGGCAAGCGCGACCAGGCCACGGACCTGTTGCGTGCCGCCTTGCAGAAGGATCCCAGGAACAAGACGGTCCAGGACGTCGTCAAGCGCCTGGGGATCAACCTGTGATGGCAGCATTTGCAGGATCGCGCGGCGTGGTGGCTCATTTGCGGTGGTTGGCGCTGGCGTTGCTCGCCTTCACGCTGGCCGCATGCACGTCCTTGCCCAAGCCGATCGAAGGCGCCAGCGCGGACGCGTTTTCGCGCATTGGGCGCTTTGCCATTACCGTCAACGAAGAAAGCGGCAAGCAGAACGCTGTCCAGGGGGGCTTCTCCTGGTCGGACGATGGACGCCGCTACGTGCTGGACCTGACCAATCCGCTGGGCTCGACCGAAGCGCGCGTGGAAGGGCGTCCCGGCGCCGCCAGCCTGACCAAGGCAGACGGCACCCGGCTGGTGGCCGACAATCCCGATGCGCTGGCCGAGGACGCCTTGGGCAGCAGCATGCCCGTATCCGGGCTGCGTGACTGGCTGCGCGGCAAGCTGCCGGCCACGCCCGAAGCTACCGACGTGACCCGCGACGAATTGGGCCGCCCCGTGACCTTCGAGCAAGGCGGCTGGCGCGCCACGCTGTCCCGTTACGACGCGCTGGGTCCGCAACTCCTGGTGCTGGAACGGCTGGAACCGGGCCGTCGCATCCTCGTGCGGCTGGTCGTCAACCAGTCTTGATGCCTCCAGTCGCCCGGGCAACCGGGTGTTGCGACAAGGGTTAACCCTTATCACATCCAGCAGATTTCAATCAAGCGAGTACACGCCGCAAAAGCGGGTCTGTTACTGCTTGAAATATATTGGCTTGACTGAATAATTCTCCCTGCCCGCGCGCGGTTCGCGCGGCGCAGCAATTCGGGGTCGACGCTTGTCTGCCGCCACCCTTTTGGAGAATGGCCATGTTCAGGAACACACGCATCGCGACGGTGCTATTGGGAATCATCGCGATATTTTTCACCTTCCAGTTGGTGATTGGCGGCATGGGCTTCGTTGCCCTGCGGCAGACCAACCAGGACGTCGCGCAGCTCTATCGCCTGTCGGCGCAGCAGGTCAACGCGGTGAACTCCGCATCGCTGTCGCTGGTCGCGGCGCGCACTGATCTCAGCCGTTACGCCACCCGTGTCGCGCAGGGCAATACCGACGACAAGTCCTCGCTGCAGGCGGCGCGCCAGCGCATCGTGTCGGCCGATCGCGCCTTCCAGGGATTCTCTGGCGACCTGTCCGCCGAGGAAAAGGCCGAATCCGCGGCCATCATCGACGCCTACACCACGTTCAGCACCAACTTGCAGAACGTGGGCCGTGTGCTCGAAGCCGGCGACATGCAAGCCTATTTCAAGCAGGGCACGCAATCGGTTCAGGAGCGGCTGGTGAGCGAGCGGGATGCATTCATCCAGCGCGCGGAAGGAACCGGCCAGGCTGTCATGGACGAGATTTCCATGTTCCACACGCTGTTCAGCTCGCTGCTGGCCGGCATCCTTGCGTTGGGTCTGCTGGTCGCCGTGGGCGCGCACGTTCTCATCCGCCGCATGATCGTGCGTCCGCTGCTGGAAGCGGGCGACGTGTTTCGCCGCATCGCCGAAGGCGACCTGACCCGCCGTGTTGCTGACCGCGGCAAGAACGAAATCGGTGCGCTGCTCAGCGCGCTCAAGGGCATGCAGGACAGCCTGGTGCGCACCGTGTCGGCCGTGCGTCATGGCGTTGACGAAATCAACGTGGGCGCGCGCGAAATCTCGTCCGGCAATACGGACCTGTCCAGCCGCACCGAAGAGCAGGCCGCATCGCTTGAGGAAACCGCGGCCAGCATGGAAGAACTGGCCACCACCGTGAAGCAGAACGCGGACACCGCGCGCGAAGCCAACCGCATGGTCGCCGCATCCCAGGCGGTCGCGCAGCGGGGCGGCGAGGCCGTTTCCAGCGTGGTCGAAACCATGCATGCGATTTCGGGCAGCTCGTCGCGCATCGCCGACATCGTGGGCGTGATCGACGGCATCGCGTTCCAGACCAACATCCTGGCGCTCAACGCAGCGGTCGAAGCCGCGCGCGCCGGTGAGCAGGGCAAGGGCTTTGCCGTCGTGGCAAGCGAAGTGCGCACGCTGGCCCAGCGCAGCGCCGCCGCCGCCAAGGAAATCAAGCAACTCATCGAGGATTCCGCGCAAAAGGTCGGCGTGGGTTCGGAGCAGGTTGAAAACGCCGGCGCCACCATGCGCGAGATCGTCGATTCGGTGCAGCGCGTGACCAGCCTGATGGCCGAGATCTCGGCGGCGTCCGAAGAGCAGGCCACCGGCATCGATCAGGTCAATCGCGCGGTCTCGCAGATGGACAGCGTGACGCAGCAGAACGCCGCCCTGGTCGAAGAGGCGGCCGCAGCCGCCGGCGCGCTGGAAGAGCAGGCGCGTCAACTGGCCGGCGCCGTCGCCGTGTTCAAGCTGCCGGATGGACAGGTCATCGACGCGCCCGCGGCAAGGCTGGGCGCCGGTGTGACGCCGCAGCTCGCGTAACTCCGCAGATCAAACCGGGCGCGTGCAAGCACGCATCCTCGCACGGGCCGGCCCGCCATTTTCATGGCGCGCCGGCCCGTCTCGCTAGAATGAGGGATTGTCCCGCAACGGTTGTTCTTTCGTGACCCTCTACGACGTTCCCGCTCCCGCCAAGCTGAATCTCTTTCTGCACGTGGTGGGCCGCCGCGCCGACGGCTACCACCTGCTGCAGACGGTGTTTCGCTTCATCGACCTGTGCGACACGCTGCACTTCGATGTGCGCCAGGATGGCCTCATCCGCCGCGCCACCGACCTGCCGGGCGTCCCTGAGGACCAGGACCTTACCGTGCGCGCCGCACGCGCCCTGCAACAGGCCACCGGCACACGGCAGGGGGCGCAGATCAGCCTTGAGAAACGCATCCCGCAAGGCGGCGGCCTGGGCGGCGGATCCAGCGATGCGGCCTCGGTCCTGATCGCTTTGAACAAGTTGTGGAACACGGGGTTGTCGCGCCAGGACCTCATGACGCTGGCGCTGCCGCTGGGCGCGGACGTCCCGGTCTTTGTCTTCGGCCAGTCGGCATTTGCGCAAGGTATTGGCGAAGACCTCACAGCGGTGTCGCTGCCCGAACGCTCGTATCTGGTGGCGCAACCCGACGCAAGCGTACCGACTGTTGGGATTTTTTCCGCACCCGATTTGACAAGGGATTCTTCTTACATCACAATAGCGGACTTTCTTGCTTCGCAAACATTTTTGCCCAGCGAATCTCCGAAGGCTTCAAGCCACGGAAATGCGCTTTACGGAAAAAATGATTTGGAGCCGGTGGTCTACCGTCTTTATCCTGAAGTACTTGGGGCATCGCGGTGGCTTGCTGAACGGGGTCTACCTGTTCGCATGTCGGGATCAGGCGCGTGTTTATTCGCCGAATTTTCCGAAACATCGCAAGCCGTTTTGGCAGAACAAGAAATTACCGCTATAATGCGCGGCGCTGATAAAACATTCAGCCAAACGCATCCACGGTTTCGGTTAGTGCAGGCATGTACTGGGTTAGCTGAACATCCGTTGCGGAATTGGATTGCAAGATAGTTGGGGAGTCGCCAAGCTG
>DALZRX010000402.1:0-4166 GCA_032015805.1 Achromobacter sp. | reverse complement strand
GCGGCCGGCGGGACCGTGCCGCAGGTTCAGAACCTGCCGCTGGACGCCCTCTCCCACGCCACTGGACTCGATCTGCTGCCCACGGTGCTCAGCCAGGGCGGCCACGCAGCCGACGGCCTGGTGCGCGACTGGCCCCAGCCTTCCGTTGATTTCCAGCAGAACACGTCGTACGCGGTACAGTGGTTCGCTTTTGGCGCGATTGCCGCCATTGCATGGCTGGTGGTGCTGGGGGGCGCCGTCCGCCGAACACGCCAGCGCGTGGACCAGCAGGCCCAGGCGCGCCTGCGCGCACGCAGATGACCAACGCTATTCCAGGATACAAAGTGGCTCGCGACATTCCAACCAACAAGCCCGCAGGCAAGCGTTCGCTGACGCCCATGGTGCTGGTGTTTTTGTGCTCGCTGGCGCCCATCGTCGCGGCGTTCGTGGTCTATATGAACCCGCAGTGGTGGCCCACCGATTCCAGCAATTACGGTACGCTCCTGACGCCGCAGCGGCCGATGCCCGCCGCGTCCGAACTTCGCCTGACCACGCTGGACGGCAAGCCGTTCGATCTGGAAAGCCTGAAGGGCAAGTGGCTGCTGGTGGCCGCCGATGGCGCGGCCTGCCCGGAAAGCTGCGCTCGCAAGCTCTTCATCACCCGCAACAGCCACGCCAGCCAGGGTAAGAACGTGGATCGCCTGGCGCGCGTCTGGTTCATCACGGACGACGCGGCGGTGCCGGACAAGGTGCTGGAAGCCTACAAGGGCACGGTGATGGTGCGTGTGGATCCGGATCAGTTGGCGCGCTTTCTGCTGGCGCGCGACACGGCGGCCGGCCAGCCCGGCCTGCAGGATCCGATCTGGGTGATCGATCCGCTGGGCAATCTGATGATGCAGTATCCCGCCGAGGCGGATGGCGTGCGGGTGCGCAAGGACATCAGCAAGCTGGTCTATAACTCGCGCATTGGTTGAATGCAGGTTTTTTGATTTGGATATGGAACGCATCAAAGCGCGTTATCGCAAGCTCGTCTTCTTTACCTGGTTCCTGACGCTGGACCTCATCATGTTCGGCGCCTTCGTGCGCCTGACGGACTCCGGCCTCGGCTGTCCGGACTGGCCCGGCTGCTATGGCAGCGTCACGCCGATCGGCGCGATGGGCGACATCCACGAGGCCTCGCAAGCCATGCCCTTCGGCCCGGTGACGCTGTCCAAGGCCTGGATCGAAATGATCCACCGTTACGTGGGCGCCATCCTCGGCATGCTCATCATCGGCATCGTCTACATGGCGTGGCGCTATCGCCGCGAACTGGGCCGTTCGCCGGCGCTGGCCATCACGACCCTGGTCGCCGTGTGCGTGCAGGGCGCGTTCGGCGCCTGGACCGTGACCCACAAGCTCATGCCCGCCGTCGTGACCGCGCATCTGGTGTTCGGCCTGTCGGTGCTGGCCTTGATGACCTGGCTGTCTTCGCGCGAGCGCCCGCACCTGCCCGTGAGTTCGCAGGCAGCCCGCTGGAAGCCCTGGGTGGCGGTCGGATTCGGGCTGTTGCTGGTGCAGGTCACGCTGGGCGGCTGGGTCAGCACCAACTATGCGGCGCTGGCCTGCATGGATTTCCCGACCTGCCACGGGCAGTGGGTGCCGGAGATGGACTTTCACGGCGGCTATTCGGTGATCCGGGGCCTGGGTGAACTGCCGTCCGGTGAAATGATCTCGCAGCCCGCGCTGACGGCGATCCACTGGGTGCATCGCAATTTCGCCTTCGTGGTGTTCGTGTACCTGGGCATCCTGGCCTGGCGGCTGCGTGCCGCCGAGCCCGGACTGCGCGGCCCGGCCACGTTGATGCTGGCGCTGCTGGCCGCGCAGCTCTTCACGGGGCTGACCACCATCTTCTTCCAGTGGCCGCTCCTGATCGCCGTCCTGCACAATGGGGGCGCGGCTGGCCTGACGCTGTCGGCCGTCGTGTTGATGGTGCGGCTGGCGTCGGCCGGCCGTGAACCGGTGGGGCGGTACGACCCCAATTTGGTGCGCGTTTAAAATGAGGTCCACTATGACCAGTCTTGCCGCTCCTCAATCCGGATTGCTCCGCCAGTACCTCGTTCTCACCAAGCCGCGCGTCACGCAGCTTGCGGTGTTTTGCGCCGTGATCGGCATGTTTCTCGCGGTCCCGGGCATTCCGGACATGCGCCGGGTGCTGTTCGGCACGATCGGGATCTGGCTGCTGGCCGCTGCCGCTTTCGCCATCAATTGCCTGATCGAACAGGAAGTCGACGCCCGCATGCTGCGCACCGCGCGCCGGGCGACGGCTCGCGGCACCATCTCCGCATTCCAGGTGCTGAGCCTGTCGGGCCTCCTGGGCGGCGCGGGCATGTTCGTGCTCTACACCATGGTCAACCCGCTCACCATGTGGCTGACGTTCGCCACGTTTGTGGGCTACGCCATCATCTACACCATCATCCTCAAGCCGCGCACGCCGCAGAACATCGTGATCGGCGGGCTGTCGGGCGCGATGCCCCCGGCGCTTGGCTGGGCCGCCGTCGCGGATTCCGTTCCCGCTGAAGCTTGGGTGCTGGTCCTGATCATCTTCATCTGGACGCCGCCGCACTTCTGGGCGCTGGCGCTCTATCGCAACCACGATTACGCCAAGGCCGGCCTGCCCATGCTGCCGGTGACGCACGGCAATCAGTTCACCCGCCTGCACATCCTCTTGTACAGCCTGGCGCTGATGGCGACCACGCTGTTGCCCTACGCCATCCGCATGAGCGGCGAACTCTATCTGCTGTCGGCCCTGGTGCTGGGCGGCATGTTCGTGTCCTACGCCTGGCGCCTGTACCGCGAGTACAGCGATGCGCTGGCCCGCAGCATGTTCCGTTTTTCCATTCTCTACCTGGCGCTGCTGTTTGGCGCCCTGCTGGTGGACCACTGGGTCGCCCTGTTGCGCTGATCCCCTGGAGGTTGTCGATGTCCGTGTTTTCCGCCAGCCGCCGGCTGGCCCTGCGATTGGGCGTAGCCGCCGCTGTCGCCGCCGCGCTGGCTGCCTGCGGCGAAAGCAAGCCCGTCTTCAAGGGCAGCGATATCAGCGGCACGCAACTGGGCCGCGGCATGGAGCTGTCCGATCACAACGGCAAGCTGCGTCGGCTTTCGGACTTTTCCGGCAAGGTCGTGGTCGTGTTCTTCGGTTTCACGCAGTGTCCAGACGTGTGCCCGACGTCGCTGGCTGAACTGACCGAAGTCATGAAAAAGCTGGGGCCCGACGCGGATCGCGTCCAGGTGCTGCTGATTTCTGTGGACCCCGAGCGCGACACGCCCGAGGTGCTCAAGCAGTACGTGACGGCGTTCGATCCTCGCTTTCTGGGCCTCACAGGCACACCGGACCAGGTCAAGAAGGCTGCCGCGTCATTCAAGGCGTACTACGCCAAGGCGCCCACCAAGGACGGCAACTACACGATGGACCACACGGCCGCGTTCTATCTGCTGGACGGCAAGGGCGAATCGCGCGTGCTGGCCAACAACAACGTTGGCGTGGACGCGCTGACGCAGGATATCCAGGCGCTGCTGAAGGGCTGAAGGGCGGGGCCGAGGGGTCGCGGCTGAGGGTTCGCGGCTCCGGGTCCAAGACCGAGGGGCCGGGCCGCTACGCCTTTGCGGCCGCCCACGCTGCCAGTGCGGCGCGGGCCTTGTCGCTGAGTTCGGTGGCGGCAATTTCGCGCTGATGCGTGATGATCATCAGTGCATAAGGGGTGGCCAGCGCGGCTGCTTCGGGACACAGGCGCGACTCTTCACCCACGGACGGCGACGTGTTGCGCCAGTAGTTGATTGCCTGTTCGAGTTGAGGCAGCGTGATCGAATCCATGCGCCTATTGTCCACGAATGCCCCACCCTGTCCACCCTCCATCCGCCCTGCAATGAAGGGTCACCATCGCAACATGCCGAAACCGCGCACGGGTGCTATACCACTGCCGGTTAGTAACGATGGAGCATCGTCATGAATACTTCCACTCCTTCCGCGTCGCCGCGCCGCGGCTTGCATCCATTGCTTGCCGCCGCGGCGATCGCCGTCATCGTCATGTGCTCCGTGGGCGTGGCCGCCGTGCTGGGCTGGCTGCCCACGCCGTCCGCCAATCCGCATGCGGACGAAGCCGTGGCCGAGGCCGGACCGGAAGACGCCAATCTGGCGCCCGCGCCTGCGG